>JABSRF010000141.1 GCA_013215275.1 Oligoflexales bacterium
ACAATCGGAGACCTCATCAAGCTCTTGGATATAAGAGGCCAGTTGAGGTTCATTATAGCATTCAATAACAAGTTTTATTTTTACTTATACAAAGCTATTTTTGGTCTGGACAGTGGGGTCCACTTCAGGTATTCCCAGCTGGAAATGGTTTAAGCCCATGGGCTTGATAGACTTCATTCCAAAGTTGCTGGCCTCCTCCTTCTTGGAGCCAAGCTCGCATACCATTAGACTCTAAGCCAAAGGGTACAGAGCAAAAAAAGCTTGCGCCAGCTATCTTATCTTGCCAATAATATGCCGCCGAATGACCCATCTGTGCATTGCCAGATTTGACGGCATCGAGGGTGCCCATTGCTGGAACTAGTTCCCCAGCCCCATAAACTTCAATATTTAATCCACCTTCCGTCAGCGAGTGGACCCTTTTGGCAAACCTTACCACCCCATCACCCCAGATGGGCAGAGATTTTGGAACAGCCATAACCAGACGCCAATTAAATCTTCTTCTGACCGCTGCTCTAGCTGCTCTCGGAGATGTAGCCAGTGCCAATGCACCCAACCCTGCTTTAATGAGAGTGCGACGCTTCATACCTCCTCCGAAGATCATCAAAGCTTTTTTTCTAAAATCTAGGTAAGCCTTTATCATAAATTAATATCCAGCACTAGTAAGTCAAATTGACCCACTTCTCCCAAGTTTTTTTTACAGACTTACATTTTTCTATTTATCAGACTCTTTTAGAGTGGAACGAAAGTAAATGCTATGGTAATTTCTAGGGTCGCTTTGCTGATGGGCTTTTTGTTTACGGAGATGATAGAAAGATGAAACTTGAACATAGTGATGAAATCAGTGCTAGCGCTGATCTAGTATATAAAATAGTCAAAGACCAGTTACCTGAGTTAGCCCCGTATCTTCCGAGTATAGAGCGCATTGAAACCATTCAGCGCTCAAACTTGTCAGCGGAACAAGAACAGGTGGTTAACCATTGGTACGCGCAAATCGATATCCCAGTATTGATCTCTAAATTTATTAGCAAAGACCTCTTGTCGTGGAAGGATACTGCAGTATGGGACCATGCTTCCAAATCAGTGACCTATCAGCTTGAATCATTTATTGCCAATGATTTATTTGATGCCAATGGCTGCAATAAATTTGAGGCTATCTCAGAAGACAAAATGCGCTTGACTTTAAGCTGTGAGGTGATCATCCATCCTGATAGTGTGCCAGGAGTGCCCAGGCTGATGAAGAAAAAAGTCGCACCTCTGATCGAAAAGATTATCGAGAAAATGATGCAGCCTAATATCACGAGCCTAGGCAAAGGCATAAAAGCTTACTTAGAAGCAAATCCTGATCTTAAATAATCTTTATATTTGAATATGCATCTGAGGCGATAATCCTAAATCTTTTGGTATTTTTTTGCCAGCCTAAACCTAGCCTTTATCGCAATTAACCAGCTAAAAATTAACCAAAAATAATTTCTTGCTGCGATCTTTTAAGTTTTGTTTTCCAAAAGGTCGATAAAAAGATGATGGATGAGAAGTTAATGCTTTTCACACCTTAGCAAAAGAGGTTTGGGTTGTTGCTCCCAGTTTTGGTTGGACCACATAATAAGTGGATTAGGTTTGCAAAATTAGTTGCCTTTATTTGGCTTCTGTACCTTCTTAGTAATCATTTACAGGTATTTACTGCTAGCACACTTGACCTCGGCTGGCTTGACAAAAATATTCCTTTTATTGCTGATACTGTCTGGATTTATTTTTCATACTTCGCTATATTTTTCTTCGCTTACCACTTGGAGTCTGACAAAGAGTACCTCAACAAGTATTTTTACGGACTTTTGCTTTTGAACCTTCTAAGTAACTTGATATTTATATTCTTTCCTGTGACTTATGAGCGTACTCACGCCCCCTTGATTGCTGATGCGGGCACCCTTACTAAGCTTAGCTTTGAACTTATTTTCTTCTTAGATCCTCCTCGTAATTGCTATCCTAGCTTACACGTCAGCATCGCTTTTTTTTCTGCTTTTCACTGGATGTCTAGAAATCATTTAAGGTTTGTTGCGTTCTTTTCTTGGGCCACCCTAATCTCAGCGTCAACCCTCACGACGAAACAACACTATGCGGTTGATACTCTTTCTGGTTTTATTCTCGCGTCCGGTGTCTATTATTTAGTCTTCTATCGCTTAGACTTTTCCGGAAACCATAATAGTCCCAAGCACACGGTGGATCTCACAGAGAACGGTCATTGAGCTCTCTGACGCATGTTGAGGGGTCTTTGCTCGGTCTTAGCAACATTACAAAAGCCATTTTCCCAATAAGCATTCTTACCTTGTTCTAAGCATAATAATCTGCTTTTAAACTCTGATTGATCTTGAGAGCTTTTTAAAGAATCTGGTTTTGGGTTATACCGAAAAGCAGTCACCTTAAGCACTCCTTTTCCAAGCTCATGTATATAAATCCCATCTCCACCACACCTGCAAGCTTGAGGGTAGGCCTGATCAAAGGCTTCGCCTAAGACATGATCTCTCCAGGGGTAATGAGGGACAGCTGCAGTAATTTCGCATAAATCCACCTTCGGTGCTTTTACTTGCTCCTTTATCCAGTAAAGATCGAGCTGACAGTCATCGTTGCTTTTATCAAGTTTTTCAACTAAAGGAAAAACACCAACAGTGATGCAAGAAGTTAATAGCAGAGAGCAAGAAAAGGTGATCAAGATCTTTAAAGGTTTTGCAGGCATTTATATTCCTTGTGATATTGTTAAGAATTAAACTGCTCAGGATACCGCTTTAAATATCCCTCGATTTTTTCACGTGCAGTTGCCAAATAGTGTTCGAAACTCTTTGTTTTACTATAATCAGTATGGTAACCAGAATCTAGCCCGAAATCTATCAAATAAACTTTGTCAACGTCCATCTTATCGGCATCTCTAAAGCTAACCAATATGTTGTTTGGTGAAATCGATAAACTGAAGTTTGGATTTTGACGAAATACTTTAACTAGGTCCACAATAGCACGCTCAATTTTCTTTAGGCTTTTTTTCTTCATAGGAGACAGAGCTGGATTTAGATCCATAGCCACAGCATGATGACTTTTCGATATATGCATAATTTTAAGTTGAATCAGCACGTCCGTTAAGGTTTTTCCATGAATGCGTTCCATCACACTAAAATATCCTAGGGGGTGTTCTGAAAATTTTTGTGGAACTGAAAAATTCATCCCGGGCTTTTTGGAAGCCTCGTACCAAAAATCTGAGCTAGCTTTCTCTTCCTGCAGGATCCTGAGACTCTTGGCGTCGTTTTTTGGGATTTTTATGACTTTATCAGTTTCAACTAAAGGGTATACGGTTCCTCTTTCTCCACGTCCTAGGGGCTTTGCAGAAAACTTGTAGGTTTGATCTTGGTACTTTAAGGTAACCAGATCTTTTGAGCATGCATGATTGCTTAGGAGCTGATTCATTTCTTTGGTGTTCTTTAGACAATCGAAAATTTTACCATTAAGTATTATTGAATTTTTATCTATAGTGATTCTTGTGTTGTTCTGTACTGGTAGGCTGAGGTTAGCAAGATCTTTGCACGATGGAATTGGTTTTTGCTCCTGTTTATAGTAGTTTTGCCCAATTCTACAAAGTTCAGAGCCATCCTTGTTTTCGGTTGTGGTGTTGGATTTTGCATAGATTGAAAGGCTTGTCGCAGTGGTAACTAAGAAGGTAAGCAGTTTAGTAACACGAACCATTAATAAAACCCCTGTTTATAAGTATGAATTAAATAGCCTTGATAGTTTTTTTTTAAGCGAATATTTTTAATAAAAAATAGGCGCTTAAATCGCTATTTCTTAACTTATACATAATATTTAGTAGAAACAAATTATATAAAAAAAATATAGGAAAATGTAGACCTAACCATCTGAAAATAAACAATAATTATTGGGTAAAATCCATTGAAAATTAACCTAAAAAAAAAGCTAATGTTAATTGACGTAATCCCGATAATCGTTGTAATAGTACCCTCTATTATGATGACACTTTGGCGGAGGAAAGGTTCTACCTTTACCTCTGTTTTTTTTGTGCTTTTTTTAAATCAAACTAGCAAACTTAGTTTCCTGGATAATATCAAGTGCCAATGAGGCTGCGAATTTTGCCGTTCTATGGTCCAAATCATAGGGAGGAGCTAGCTCTACGATGTCTGCAGAGCAAACCTTATTGCTAGCTAATATTTCCCGAAACAAAGGTATAAATTGAGGGTATGTGATACCGCGAGCTTGGGGAGCACTGACACCTGGACACAAATCTGCCGAAAAAGAATCGAGGCATAAGCTTAAGTATAAGAAATCTAAATTTCGATAAAATGAGCGGATTTTTTCTAAACACTCATCTTGTTTTCCCAAGTGAATATCGTCTGCCAGGATATACTTGACCCCAAGTTCCTCGGCGGTTTGAAACAAAGAGCTCGTGTTTACATACCTTTGTACAGAAACGCATAGGTAGTTAAACGGCATTTTATTGGCATCGCATGACTCTGCAATTTGTTTGAATGGCGTGCCCGAGCTTCCCAATTTTTCTTGCAACAGTGGGCGGAGGTCAAAGTGTGCGTCAAAGTTTATGATGCCCCATCGTTTGTCTTTTAAGAACGGAAGCAAGCCGAGGAAGTGCCCCCAGGCAGTTTCATGACCTCCACCAATGATAAGGGGGTGAGCTTTGTTCCGCACAAGGCAGGCAACTTTTTCACCCAATGCGGCTTGTGAAGACTCTAAATTCTCATCAATGCAGCTTACTGTTCCATAGTCAAAGATATTATGGCCGATATTTTCATCTACGCATAAAGAAGCCATGGCCCTTCTCAGAGCTTCTGGACCTAGCGCTGCCCCACGCCTGCCTAAGTTTCGCGAGACGCCTTCATCGCACGCAAAACCCAACAAACCTACGGTCTTACTACTGACTGGGCTAACATTGCTGCCCCTTAAATTTTGAACCTTTACCAACTGGTGAACCCGCTGTGCTCCAAGGCCATCGTCCCGTCCCTGCCAAATAATAGGTTTGCAATCTTGGTATAAACTCACTTTTTCTCCTAGAATAGATATGAGAGCCTTTTACATGCAAAGTTTTATTAATCCCCTACAAGCGTGGTATAATGGCATAAGTAGGAGTCTATACCTTATACGGAACAAAAAATGGGCACAATTCTTATTGTAGAAGATTCTGAAACGGTTCGTAGTGAGTTAAAGATCATCGTTGAAGGTCTTGATCATACGGCAATATTAGCTGCTAATGGAGCAAAAGGTTATGAGCAATGGACTCAAAACGAGGACATCTGTTTAATACTGTCCGACGTTTACATGCCTGTCATGGATGGACTTGAGATGTGTGAACAGATCTATGACAACTTAGGCGACAGGAAGATGCCCTCCATACTTATGATCACTACCGAAACCAATCAGGAAATGAAGAAGAAAGCCAAGGAGATTGGCATTAGTGGTTGGATTCTCAAACCGTTCAATCCAGAAATAATTTCCCAAGTGATCTTTGATATTCTAAAAAAAGATTGAGGGTAAAACAATCAATCAAGATCAGAAAAACTCTGGAGTTGTTTACGAGAGGATTTCTACACAGGAAGTCTTTTCGGCACTTGAGACTTCATTGTTTATTACAGAAAAAATTATTGATTGCCTTCCAGCTATCTTAATTTTGACTGATCAGCAGGGACGCATACTTAATGCCAACCAGGCAGCACTCCGCATATTTAAGAAAGACCCTGACGAAATTCTGGGTGTTATGTTTCAGGATTTATGCAACAACAAGACAAAAGAGAAGTTTGAGTCTTTCATATATAGGGTTACTCAAAACCGGGACCCGGTGGTGGGAGCCAGCACTGAGAATATGATTGACACCAATAACTCTGAGAATGAGATTTTCTGGCAAATTACCTCATTAAAATCTAAAAAACTGACCGAAGGTGATTTCATTATCATTGTAGGGTCGAACACCGAAGATTTTCATCGCTCGCTCCAAAGTCAGCTTCTAGAGTCTTCCCGCCTTGCTGCAGTTTCAACCTTAGCAGGTGGTGTAGCCCATGAGCTAAATAATCCCTTGGCAATTGTTAAGTTATACCTACAAAGAATCTCAAGCTCTGAGGGTATTGGAGACGACGTTAAGAAACTCTTAGGCAAAGTGGACCAAGCCACCAAGAGAATGGCTGATATCGTTGAAAACCTCAGAAGTTTTGCCAAGGATTCCATTTCTGAGAGTTGGATGCAGATTGACCTAAAGGTCTTGCTTGAAAGGGTGCTTTACTTTCTTCGGCCTCAAATTGAGAAAAACAGTATTGCAATAAACCTTCCAGATCACGACGTGGGTAAAATTCAGGGTAGTTATAATCAACTAAGTAGAGTATTCGAATGTGTTTTGACCAATGCCATCGAAGCCATTAAACAAATTGACTCTGCGGAAGATAATCCAAAATCCATCGATGTCAAGATTAGCAATGGCAAGTATGACTCTTTGATTATTGAAGTTGCCGACACCGGTGTAGGCATGTCCAAAGAAACCTGCGAGCGGATCTTTGACCCCTTTTATACCACGAAAGAAATCGGTCAAGGAACAGGCTTGGGTATGTCGACTGTATACAATACTATTTTGCTTCATAGTGGAACGGTCAAGGTTGAAAGTGAGTTGGGTAAAGGAACCAGCGTCATTATAGACTTACCACTTAATCAAACCTCGGTAACCAGTGGATAGTTTGCACCATGGACTTTTTAAGCTTGGCTAAGGAAGTATCTTTAGAGATCATCCGCACCTATTCTAGAAACCAAGAGATCACGATCTCAGACAATAATAGATCTGATTTAAAGTATAACGAATATATGTCTGTTATTAGACTGAATGGCTCTATATTGCGTATTGGTTTTAGGGTCTATTATATGATTAAGCATGCTGCAGGCTTATCGCATAAAAAATATGGCTTGGATTTAGAGCAAATTTCCCCGTTGCAAGTGATCGATGCAATGAAGGAATTCTGCAATGCGACAGCCGGCAGGCTCAAGTACCTACTGGAGCAGAACGATATCATCACGGGCCATAGCCTGCCTTTCGCCCTCAAGGGTTACAATGAACTGCTCTTTAAAGAGTTTTCCGACTCAATCGCAGATGCCAGCTGGAGGCTGCAAAATGACGAGCGGTTCTTTATCGATTGTTCAATCTTTTATTTCTCTAAAGACCAAAACACCATAGAAAAAATGAGCCACCTAAAGGGAGAGTTCAAGCAAGAGTTGGCTTCTCAAGCTGTCGAGATGTTCTAGGGTCTTCTTCCCAATTAATCCATCAATAATTTAATTGTCTAGATTTTTGCTTGCTTTTATGGCATCTATTTCTTACCAACTTTTGGGGTTTGCCTAGTATGCATGGAAACGTCGAAGAAGTCGTAAAGGCGTTGACCGCAGCCATTGCTCCTGTTTTTCTTCTGGCTGGCATTGGCTCTCTCATGGCCTCGGCAAATAGCAGGTACTCTCGGACTATTGATCGTATTCGCACCCTACTTAGAGAGGGTAACAAGCTCTATGATTTGGATGTTTCTGCAACTTATGTAGCGGCAGAAATTCTATCTCTCGTGGAGCGAGCCAAGACTCTGCGCCTTAGCTTAATGTTGATGGCTTTGAGCATTTTCTTTGTGTCATCTACCATATTGATCATATTCGCTGAAATTATTGTTAAAGCAACCATTTCCTATGTGGTTGAAACAAGCTTTCTATTAAGTATTCTCGCTTTGATGGGTGGCGTTTCATTTTTTATGAAAGACTTCGCTAGCTCTCTGCGTTCGATTGAAGAAGATATTGCGGTGAGGACTAAGGATCTGAACCCGAAAAAGAAGGCAGCTGAGAAGAAAAGTCGAAAGTATTTCAAAATGCCTGAGCAAAAGTTCAGGTCGAAGTCGAAGCCTTTAGGGAATAGTTAATGCCTCCCTCAATATATTATTAGCTACAATGGGGCTTTTCTGCCAGTTCGTTGATTTTATCTGCAACCACTGGAGCATATCCGTAGCCAATCCCACATAGTTTTTTTACCACTGGAATCTTGTGAATAGCCTTTGCTTCCTCCGACATTCTCTGTCTTCTAATGTCATTGGCAGCACTTCGTCCCCATCTGGCGAATTTTCTTTTAAGCTTATCAGAGACTCTATTTCCCTGGTGCCCTGCGCCTCGATAGACTGATGCTAAGCCATCAGCAACTTCGGGACCTTGTTCCTCATAGTCTTGTACGTAGTCCATGGCTCCCCATCCTATCGCAGCGAGACCAGCCATTGCAGCTATCGTCAGGCCACTGCAGATGACGCTTTTTACCGTTTGATAGTCCCGGTCGAACTCACTTTCAGGCTTGAAAGCGAATGAAGTCTGAGCGGAGCTTATTAAAAGAGAGGAAGTGATCAATAAAGCAGCAGTTCTTTTCATATCTAATTTCTCCAAAAGTTACCGAAACTAGAGGATCCTAACAAACACCATTATTTTGCTCAATGATAACTTATGTGGAAAAGATGCTTATTAGATTTTGAGCCCGGCTGAATCTGGGGCAAATAATAGAATTTTTAAATTCGCGAAATGCTATCTGTAACTTGGTGCCCTGGAGTGTGTAGGTTTTTACAGTCCCGTTTATCCAAACGGCCTCTATTTATTAAAATTGGTCGATTTTATTTCCCCCCATACCTTTGCATACATCCAGCGCTTCATCCGGGTAGGCTGTGAAGTCGCCAATAAGGCGTGAAATATTAAAAGCCCCTTCGATTTTGTAGCAATAGTAAACTTCTTTTCTTGAATTCAATAAGAAAATGCAAAATTAATCTTGCCGTCCAAAATTCAAAGAAAAATTGTACTTGAAAAAAATAT
>JABSRF010000142.1 GCA_013215275.1 Oligoflexales bacterium
CTCCTTATGTAAATTCAGCATGTTACATTTAGGAGTTTTACTTATCAAATGGTCCTAAAAACGGGGTCCACTATACCTGACCTAAAGCTTAGCCCTGAGCTCGAGCTCGATATGGCTGTCAGCCTAGGAATCAGATATTTTTTTCCTTAACGTTTTAGTTTCCATAATATCTTACCTCGCTCATAGGCTTGTCCCGCAAACCAGAAGCGACAGCCTAATTCCATTTGATAATAGCGAGGAGGGAAACGAGCATTCCGTTCTAAGCACCATGGAATCCAGAGTTTTTCATGATTCCTCCATAAAACGTCGATATAACAAGTAAAGTTTATGAAAGAGCCTCGATAATTAGGTGGCAATACTTTTTCAGGGTTTTTGCAAAGCTCTTTATGGGCCTTACTGGGGCTCTCTAATATCTTATACCTTAAAAAGATCATCCTTTCGCATGTCTTTTGCCAAGTTAAGGCAAAAATACCTATGTGCAATTGAGCGATCAACAAAATCCCAAAATACCAAATTTGTGCGTAGAGCATACTAGTCCTCGAACAAGCCGAATTCGATCTCTTCGTGATCGATTGAAAGCTTTTCCATAATGTGCTCAACTTTCTGCTTTAGAACATGACCAGCAAACCCTAGCAAGGCTACCCCAACCACCGTGGCAAAGGTGCTCACAAGGACATACTCAAGGGCAATGCTGCCAGTCTCTGGAGATCGGCGAAGGTTTTTAAAAGCAGATTTACTTTTTTTCCTAAAGCCCACCAAAGGCCAATTATCTATTCTCATTGCGGCTCCCCCATAGGTTAAATGGGTAATTTATGTCTATAGGATGATGAAGGCTAGAGACATTGGAGTCAGCTGAGGAGTTTTTTTAAGGTATTAACTAGGCTCAATTTAATGATGTTTTTTTTAATTTTCAAAAAAAAGCCAGCTCTCTTGATTTTGTATAATGTAACTTAGCAAAGCCTTTCCCACCTTATTCCGGAGTAACTCAATGAGTAAAACAGATTCCAGCCAAAAGCAGCTCAGCCTAGAAGAAGCTGGCGAGATGGTCACGTCTCTTAAAAGCTATATTGAGTCTTATATATTTGGTCAGGACAATCTGGTCAGGGAAACAATATGTACATTTTTATCGGGAGGGCATATCCTCCTAACTGGTGCCCCTGGACTTGCCAAAACAACCTTAGTTAGGGTGTTTTCTCAGGGCTTAGGGCTTGATTTCGGCCGAGTTCAGTTTACGCCCGATCTTTTGCCGTCCGATATTATTGGCTCAGAAATCCTCAATATGGACCTAGAAACCGGCAAACGCTTGTTCGAGTTTATGCCGGGCCCGGTATTTGTAAACTTACTGCTAGCCGATGAAATCAACAGAGCCTCACCACGAACACAATCCGCAATGCTTGAGGCTATGCAAGAGAGGCAAGTGACCATAGGTGGTAAGGTGCATACTCTACCAAAGCCATTTATGGTATTTGCCACCCAAAACCCTTTTGAGTCTGAGGGAACCTTCCCTTTGCCAGAAGCACAGCTAGATCGCTTTCTCTTACACTCTTTAGTAGAATATCCAAATGAAGAGTCGGAGCTAAAAATTCTTGAGGAGCATGCTCGCAATCACTTAATTGGTGAGACTGGACTTAAAGAAGAAGAAAACTTTAAACTCGACCCAGAAAAAATTCTTCCACTAATAAACAGGAGCAAGTCCCTCAATATCCACAAGGATCTTTTGCAACTTATTAATAGCCTGATTCGGTCAAGCCGCCCTGAGGACCCACTCTGCCCTCCAGGGCTAAAACCCCTCATTTGGTACGGAGCAGGGCCTAGAGCTGGCATTAGTTTAATCTCTGCTAGCCGAAGCCTCGCCCTGCTTGAGCAAAACGAGCAAGTTCGCTGGCGACATATTAAGCTTATGGCAAAGCCTGTGCTGCGGCATCGTATTCGTCTCGCTTCTCAATCTATTGAGCAAGAAACCAATGAGGACAGCATTATCGAAAAACTGCTAGAAATCGTCGAAGAAAAAAATACCAGCATCTGCGAAGGACATAGCTAATCGTGCAAACAAGCTACCTCAGCCACGCTCAACTTAGCAGCCTCAACCCCATGGATATCAGAGAGCTACGCAGCCAATTTATCAAAACGAGTATGCAGATGCATGGAAGCCAACTTATGGCTCTCAAACGCGCAAGTAAGTCCCCCGAGTATAGCAGGCCTTACATTAGTGGAGACCCCATAAATCTGATCGATTGGAAAGCGTACGCTCGTACCGACTCGCTCATTGTCAGAGAAAAAAGGGATGAGGCCTCCTCCAAGGTGTCCATTGTTTGGGAGCTGAGCCCCAGTATGGATTGGCCTACAGGGCTCGAATTAGGCAAGCAAAAAGCAATCCCTAGCAAATTCGAGATTGCAACTAGAATTGCCTTGCACCTTAGTCACCTTCACCTCAGACTGGGGGATCAAGCCAATTTATGGCTGCATCATCCCATGAATAGTGAAAACAACCTTGTTTTTTCACCACGTCAACCTTCAGACCTCTTAAGCCTTTTCAATACTATTTTGAAGAATAAATTCAACACCCAAACAAGCTTACCATTCTTTGCCAAAAGGCCATTTCACATACCAAAGCTTGATCGCCTGTACTGGATTAGCGATGGGCTTAACGATCTGACTTTTACCAAACTGGTAAAAAAAGCAAAACGAGGTTGTTTCATGCATCTTTTAAGCTCACTTGAGGAAGAGTTAGAGTGGCTGAAAGATGACTGTTGCTACTTTGATCACACTGGTGAAAAGAATGAATTTTTAGGGAAAAACCTGAAAAAAGGAAAGTCTTACTACCAAGAGTTAAGTAGCTGGAAGCAGCAATTAAAAGAAACCGTCCAAGGTGTTGGCAGTCAATATATCCCATTGACTGAAAGAACTGCTCTAACAACCTATTACCAGTTTATAGACTCATTGTTTGAAAACAAAAAATAAGCAGGGGTGAGCGTGACCCAAAGTTTCTTTAATTTTCAATTCTCAATACCAGGAATGGTAGGATTCTTGCTTGCCCTCACAGCCTGTTTTCTTTGGTGGCTGATTCGGATAAGACAGCAGAGAATGGAATTTCCGATACTCAGAATATTGAGGCCAAGGCCATCGTACAAACCTAAGCTTGCCTTACTAAAACCACCATTAATACCCTTCTTAAGCTTTTTAGCTATTGCACTGTCAATTCTTATATTTTTATTAAAGCCAAAGGTGGTCAGCATTGAGCCCATTGACGCCACAGGTTCTAAGGTGCACCTCTTTATTGACATGAGTCCTTCTATCTCTGGAAAAACCTCATTAGAGGAGTACATCCAAGAAGTTTCGCAAATTTGGCTTCAACTTATCCAGACCAAACACATCACCCTGTCGACCAGCCATTCAGATGAAATATGGAATGCAGACAATCAACAAGATCTCGAAAAAAAGCTCTATAACCTTAATTTTCATCGATCTGGAGCTAGCTTAGGCTCCATAATCGCAAAACAGTGGAAAATAATCAATGGGGTGGATCGGCTTATTGTCATCTCCGATAAAGATGCACATAGTTGGAAAAACTTCAATTGGGCCTACCTGCAAAAAGATACCGATCTCTGGTTTAATCCAGTAGGCGAGAATTTCCTTAAACAAAGCAACTTCTACTTTGTTAAGGCAAAGCATCTTTCCCCGCCTGCATCGACGGTCATGGACTGGGATATTAGTATTGCTCGCAAGGGCTCCCATAACGAAGCAAGCGGAGTCCTTGAGGTTAGCTTATCAGATCAAGTTTTAGCATCAGTCCCCTGGACCATGAACAGTGACCAAAAAGAATTAACCCTGAGGGTCAGCTGGCCTAGCACCTCCACCCCTAGTTTCGAGGGAAGTCCACCCCCTCTTGTCTGGAAAATTAAACCCAACGAGCAAGATGCTATGCTTATTGATAATGAGTTTAGAACCTCATTAAAGGGAATGGAGCAAAACATTATCCTAGTAGCAGAATCGGGAGGTGAGCAAAGCCTAGAGGGCCCAAGCCATGCACTCCAAGCCTCACTCAAGATCCTTGGCATTGTTCCCGAGCGTTTTGAGTGGGTCTCTAGCAACAAGCTGAAGGCCGAATCATACCCCTTATGGATTCTATTTATAGGTGAGCATGACGATCCCTCCCCTTATTGCCCTGCCTCTCTGGTAAGTCATCGGCTTGAACCAAAATTGATTGCTAAGCCTGTCCGAACTTGGCTAATTCCCTACGTATCGAACAAGAAAAGCTTTCAGAATATTTGCTGGTGCTACCACAAGTTGCAAGTTGCCCCATATTCTGGGAGCACAATGCCACCTTTTTGCCAGGAAGTATACGATCGCAATAGCTTAGCCGTTGTCCTCAAGTCAATCGGAGCAAAACAGCTCGGTGGGGAGGTGGGAAGTGAGTTTAGTGCACTAGCCTGGACCGGCACCGATGAAAAATCCCTACTTTCTACCCTAGCATTTACGATCCCGATTAGACCAAGTCGGGCCTTCGGCATCACTCATAGCCAGTTGCCTCTGATTGTCAAAGGCCTCCTTGCTCAGTCAGGCTTTTTTGCTGATGGGGCTGATCAGTTAAGGGAAGTTTGGCCAAGAATCAGTGATAACGTAAAGAACAAAGTTTGGTTTGGAGAGACTTTGGATCAAACAGAGACCTTGAAATATAAACTCTCGAATGTGCCTGCAGGAGAAAGCTTAATGAAAGAGATCGAAAAAAAGCATCTTCCTCCTCACTGGCAAAACTCTCAAGAAGTGAGCAAAGCAATTCCTAACCAAAAGAAGGTGCAGGAAAACCCTCTACCATGGATTTATGCACTTCTTGGCATCATATTGTTAGCAAGCGTTGCTGAGTTAATTTGGCAAATCAGAAAGCAGCGAAGTGTTAAGGCATCAAGCCTTTTGATCTTAATGGGCGTTTTTTTAGCTCAAGAGAAAAATTGCTATGCTGAAATCAACCTTGCCATCCTCTCTAACAGAAATCATGGTGGCGCAGCTGGACTAGAGCTTGAAGTTTCAAGCCGTACAAGTTTAAAGATTTCAAAGAGCCCAATCCAGTTTGCAAATTTCAATGATCGGCTACTAGAGGAGCCATGGCTTTGGGCGCAATCCATTGAGTCAATTAGAGATGAAAAAGGCCACCTTAAGCAACAGGTTGGCCGGTGGATTCGGCGGGGAGGTCTTCTCATTATACAAAATAGCAAGGCTCCCAACGAGCTTGAAACCCTCACTAAGAAGGGGTTTGACTATCAAAAAATCCCCGCCCATTGGCGCCCCATTCCTCCTGACCATGAGTTAATGCGGAGCTTCTACCTTCTCGACGCGCTCCCTACTTGCGATGGAAGCATTTGGCATGGGTTCATGTTTGACAACCGTTTGGCAATCCTAGCAGTTCCATACGAGCTGCTATCAACCCTCCTCGACTCGAGGATTAGAAATCAGTGCACAGAACCCCCCACAAGGGAACGCAACTTGAGAATCTTTATCAACACCTTAATGGTGGCTTTGACCACAGACTACAAGAAAGATCAAATTCACATGCGAGAAATCCTGAAACGTCTTCAATAATGGATTGTATATGCCCTACACGTTCTTTGCTGCTCTATCTCTCATACTTTTTGTATCCATATTGCTGGCTCTTCTATGGTCCAGGCAGCTTGGAGTTATTAGAGCCTGCCTTTCTGCATCTTGTCGCTTTGCATGGGTGTTTCCCATTCTATTTGCTTTGTTTCCAAAGACCACGACCGAAGAACTTCCGCGAAGTATTAGCTCCCAACAGATTCATGTGCTACTCGATGACTCGGATAGTATGCAGAAGTGGTCGGGCCTGCAGTCCCCTTTAACAAAGGCAATGGAAAACATAAAAGATCTGGAGCAAGAGTGTGCCAGGCTAGGGTGTGAGCTCAAGGTTCACAAGTTGTCTGAAATAAATCCCTTAACCAAAGAAGGCTATACTCCCCTAAGCTTAAGTGTCCATCAATGGTTGAGCCAAACCAATGAAGACCCTTGGATCCTGCTTTCAGATGGGGGTGACTTTCAACCAAGTATCCCTTGGAACCAAAGTGTCAAAAACCTTGGGCTAGCACCAGATAACCACACCAAAAAACGAGGGATGGTCGTCAGCTTTTCGAACCAGAATAAGGCTAACATTTGGATTGAATCAGTGGATCTTCCCCCATTTGCCTTTGAAAGCAAACCCGTTTTTAGCGAAATTATGCTTCAAAGGACTAAGGCCATCACAGGCCCTGAAAGGCTTCAAGTACAGGTTATTCTCAATGATCAGATTTTAGCAAGCGATAACGCCACTTTTGCAGCAGGGCAAACACAGTCCAGGATCAGCCTTCCCATTCCTTCACTACCTAGAGGTAAGCACTTAGTTAGCTTTAAGATTTTACCAAGTGCCAAAGAAGAAATCTTCTGGGACAATGAGGCACACACCCATATTGAGGTCATGCCCAATACGGTGGGAGTGCTCCACCTCCTCGGCAGCCCAAGCTGGGATGGAAGATTTTTAAGACGCTTTCTAAAATCGGAACCCAAGTACGACCTTATAAGCTTCTACATTCTTAGGGATCCATGGGATACCCAAGGATCCAACGAAAGGGAGCTGAGCCTGATCCCTTTTCCTGTGAGTCGCTTATTCAACGAAGAGCTACCGAATTTTAGAGTGATTATCTTACAAAACTTTACCTTACTTCAGTTTTTGATGCCTCAGTATCAGAAAAACCTCGTGAAGTTCGTGAAAGATGGCGGTGGGCTACTCTTTTTAGGTGGGCATAGGGCCTTACTTGATGCAGACATGAGAAACTCACCTCTTAAAGAAATTTTACCATTTACCCTCACAAGCAAAGCAAAGGGAAAAAATCGATTTTTCTCAACCTTGATCAATGACATGAACCCAGACCGTGTTGATAAAAGTGGGCCTTGGTATGACTCGAAACTCGCTTACAAAATCTCGCTCGCAAAACCCAATTGGGAAAAAAGAGCATTGGCCAATGTTTATGATGACTGGGAAGCTCTCAAAGGGCCTCTAACCAATATGAACGGTGCAGTAGGCTTACACCACATGGAAAATGTCAAGTTCAAACAAGACTCTTACACTCCATTACTCTTTGCAGAAAGCGATGATGGGGTGAAGCGCCCCTTAGCCATCGCCTCCTATCCCGGCAAGGGGCGAGCCATTTGGCTTTTTTCTGATTCAATGTGGAAGCTAGCACTGAAGCCTAGCCATGATATTTCCAGAGAAATTTACAACGATTTTCTGCAGTCAGCTATGACTTGGCTTCTTCGTCAGGACCTTAAGAAACCCCTCATGATCAATCAGTTTAAGCTGAACCGAACCAAGGACCAAAAGATAAGCTGGACTGCAATCTTAGAAGGCCCTGTAGTGAGTTACTTTGATGCTGCTTCGAATTGGAGCCTCAATATTTATGGGAAACAAACTCCATTCGACCGTATCGACTCTGAGCGCCTAGGGAACCAGCATATTAAGATTTCCGGTCTTCTCGATCTAGGGCTCAATGGTGGTGAACGGTGTCCTTTTTCAATCCAGGGAGTACACCCCGCCTTTGGGTCCGTAAAGGCATCAACTGCTGCTGTATTCCCGGCAATTTTTAAAGATTTTGAGATCGTCTCTGCACCCAATAAACTAGAACAACTAGCAACCATTACTCGAGCTGAATTTGTTGATCACAACAAGCAACCAACCCAAGCAATCTATAAATGGCTGGATCAAATTAACTCACAGGAGGGTATTTCCCTTCCTCAGCGTTTTCGTTCGAAGCTAGATTACTACTGGTTTGTTGATACCTATTGGATATTCCTATTTATCATTTTCTTACCCCTTGAGATCTTAATTCGACGTTGGCACAATCTTGTTGCTTCTTAATTAGAAAAGAATACTGCTTCGTTTTATTACGCCAAAAAAATTGATGGTCTTGCCAACTCATAAGCATTGCATACAATGTGATTACTTCATAAGCTGCTTCCATAAATTTCAAGAACTGCTTTAATTGTTTGCTTAATAAAGGATAACCATGAATGAAGATAAACCAAAAAACAAAGAATCCCATTTAAAGAGACGATCTCTCTTAAAGCATTCTTTACTTCTTTCCTCAGGAATCTTTACACAGAAAATTTTTGCTAAGCAAGCTTCCTTGGACCCTAACCGAGTAATCGGCAATCCTAGCTTAGACCAAGCATACGGAAAAATATCTGACCCAAGCCTATTTAGGTCACTGGTTCCTGGAGATCAGTTCAATGCGCGTTCTGTAAGCCCTTTATCCAAATTAGTCGGAGCGATTACCCCATCGGGTCTTCACTTTGAAAGGCATCATGCAGGAATCCCTCAAATAATGCCAGACAAGCACAAGCTTTTGCTTCAAGGTAAGAGGGGGCTCACAAAAATCCTAAATATGCAGGAAATTAAGCGTTACCCACAAAGGACCATACCAGCATTTATTGAATGCTCTGGCAATAGCAGTGACAATTGGAAAGATGAGCCTGTGCTTAATACCGTTGACATGCTACATGGAATGTCATCCCAGTCTTTTTGGACTGGGGTTCCAATGTCATACTTATTGGAGGCAATCAATGCTCCTAAGGAGGGAGCTTGGATTATTGCAGAAGGAAATGATGCTGCCTCCTTGGCTAGGAGCATTCCCATCGAAAAATGCTGGAAGGATGGATTATTGGCTTATGGACAAAATGGAGAACCAGTGCGAGCTGAACAGGGCTACCCTCTCAGGCTTCTCCTTCCTGGCTGGGAGGGTGGCACTGGTCCCATACTATTGACTAACTAGTAAGCAATTTAGGTAGTTGATATATTTGGCTATTTGAGGTTTCAAA
>JABSRF010000143.1 GCA_013215275.1 Oligoflexales bacterium
TATAGCATTCAATAACAAGTTTTAGTTTTACTTATACAAAGCTATTTTTGGTCTGGACAGTGGGGTCCACTTCAATCCTCGTTTTTACGAGTATGCCATACTATTATAGGTTGTTCATATTTACAAGAATCAAAGGACTTATGACGGTAGCTTGGATAACTCAGCTAGCCAATCAGTAAGAGTCTGCAATAATAGAGTTGGATACTCACTGGAGTTAGTGAAGGCAAAGTCATGACCAAATCTTTTGAGAAGACTGATTTTTGGAGGCGGAAATCCAAGCTTTGCTAGCTCCGAAGCAAAGAGATCACTATCCACTAAAATATCGTTGGGATCAGTCACGATGGTCCATGCGGTCTCAAATTTTTTGGGGTTACGAGTTTTTAGTAAATCGTGGATCTGAGTGATTGCGTCCTTGGGTTTTCTATATGAGCTGTACGACATGAAAGTTTCAGCTCGAAATTTTTTCCCAACCATCGAGGGGTAAATGCCTCTTTTGTCACCAGTTAGATGAGAAAGGATACGATAAACACCTAAACCAAACTGGGCTTTTTTGGTCAACGTGAGTGCAGGAGCGAGCGCAAAAACTGACTTTATCTCAGCTTCAGGGTTTCTCAACATGAATAGACTTATCAGGGAAGCTCCAATTGAATAAACTAAGGCGGCAAAAGGTTTGTTGTTTTCCCGCAAGGAATCGTAGGATTCTTCGATATTTTGTATCCAATCGTTAACCGATGCAGTGCTGATAGAGCTTTCTGAAAAAAATGCTTTGGATCGTTCCCTCTGGCCTTCATACTTAACACTTCTTACGCGGTAACCATGACTTGCAAGAAACCGGCAATAGCTGTCCATGGTATGAAGGGTGTTGAGGCCTGGCAAAACCAGGATCGTTTGGTTACGGCAAGGCTTGGATGGGACATAGTCAATCCAGCGCTTTTGGGAATCTTCGATTAGCTCAAAGTTTTGGTCCATATTGATGAGCCTTTGTGCTCGTTATTTTAGATCTAAACTAAAAAAAACCTCTTGAACGCTCTTGTGGAGAGTGAGCATACCAAGAAGTTTATCAAGAAATGACTAAAGAATGGATTATTTTTTGATAGATCGAATAACGGAACGTTTATTCGCAGCTAGTTCCTTCTTACGTAATCGAACGAAGCTAGGTGTGCACTCAATCCACTCATCGTCATCAATCCACTCGATGCATTGCTCGAGAGACATATCCCTCGTCCCTTGAAGGATGATAAGGCCATCAGAAAAGGTGGTGCGAATGTTGGTAAGTTTTTTAGGCTTAACAGGGTTAACGTTCATATCGTTTTCCCTTGCGCACTCACCAATGATCATACCCTCATAAACCTCGGTACCTGGTTTAACAAAGAGCGTGCCTCTTTCTTCGAGGGCTGCAAGAGCGTAGTCCGTGGTTTTACCGGTTCTATCAGCTACCAATGTCCCGTTTTTACGAACGAGCATGTCACCTTTATAAGCCTCAAACCCTTTTAGTTTGGAGCTAAATAATCCTTCTCCCCTTGTTAGGGTGAGGTAACGGCTACGAATACCGATCAGACCACGTGTGGGAATATCGAAGCTCAAACGCACACGACCATTACCTAACTGATCAAAGCCTGCAAGGATACCCTTACGGCCTTGGAACATATTGGTCACATCACCACTAAAATCTTCGGGTAAGTCACAAACTGCTGTTTCAACCGGCTCGATGGTTTGTCCGCTTTCTTCGTCTTTCTTCAGCATGACCACGGGACGTCCGACCATAAACTCAAGGCCTTCTCGGCGCATGGTTTCAATCAGAATAGCAAACTGAAGCTCACCTCTTCCGAGAAGGTAGAATTGCTCAGCACTTTCACCTTCTTCAAAGCCCAGGGCAACATTTGCACGGCATTCACGGAGTAGCCTATCTTTTAGCTTTCGTGACTGAATCGCCTCTCCATCCTTGCCAGAGAAAGGCCCTGTGTTGATGGTAAAGGTCATTTTGAGGGTTGGTGCGTCCACTGCAATACGAGGAAATGGAGTCACTGACTCAGAGCCAGCAATGGTGTCACCGATGAATACATCGCTACACCCTGCAAGGATGCCGATTTCGCCAGCACTCAGTTCATCTACTTCAACTTGCTTTAGCCCATCGTACTTATATAGCTTAGTTGCCGTGAAGCGATTGATTGTTTGTTCTTGAGTTTCTTCAGAGTAACCCAGGCGGTAAACTTGCTGCTGCTTTTTTACCTTTCCTGAAACCACCCTGCCAATGGCAAGCTGACCCACATACTCTGACCATGATAGGTTGGAAAGCTGCATGCAGAACTCACCATCTTGGTCCACATCAGGTGCAGCCAAGTGATTGATGATTTGGTCAAATAGTGGCTGAAGGGTTCCCTTCTTTTCACCTGAAATTAACTTAGGGACCTCATTGAGGCTATCGGTACACCAGCCATCGCGAGCGCAGGCGTAAATAATTGGGAACTCACACTGCTCTTCAGTGGCGCCAAGCTCAACAAACAGGTCAAAGGTGCTGTCTACCACGTCATTAATCCGGGAGTGGTCTTCAATGACTTCCCCTCTGTCTACTTTATTAATGCAAAGGATAATTTTATGTCCTTTTGCGAGTGATTTCTCGAGTACAAAGCGCGTTTGAGGAAGAGGTCCTTCCACGGCATCCACTAACAAGACCGCTCCATCGACCGTTCCCAAAATACGCTCTACCTCGCCTCCAAAGTCGGCGTGACCAGGGGTGTCAACAATGTTCAACCTGGTGCCCTGGTAATTGATCGAGGTGTTTTTTGCAAGAATGGTGATCCCACGCTCTCTTTCGAGGTCATTTGAGTCCATCACCCGATCCATGGGTTGCTCGTGGGCTTCAAAAAGGCCGCTTTGGCCTAATAATCCGTCTACGAGGGTCGTTTTGCCATGGTCAACATGAGCGATTATACATAAGTTTCTGATATCACTACGAATCATTGTGTTTAAACCTTTTTGCGTCTTGCTTAATGAAAGGGGTTTTTTCATCGCCATTAGAGATGGACGTAACTCTTTTCCACTTATTGTGCATGATTTGCAAGGTATTTTAAAACATCATTGGCTTTCGTGTCTTCTTTATATAAGCTCAACGCCTGGTTATTGCTTGCTAAAAGCTTTTTATTTTAGTTTTTAATTGAGGGGTTAAACTTGGAAGATCTACAGGTTATCAATTACCTAAAAGCCCTAGTTATTGATGGGGTAGATAAGGCACGCTCTGGACACCCGGGCGGTGCAATGTCGAGCATGGACTTTGCCTATATCTTGTATTCGGAGTATCTGCAGTTTGACCCAAAGGATCCGAAGTGGCTTGGAAGGGATCGTGTCATCTTAAGTGCAGGGCATGAGTCCATGCTGCTCTATGCTTTGCTCCACGGATTAGATTGGCTGGAGGTAGATCAGCTAAAGGCATTTCGCCAGCTTGGAAGCAAAACTCCAGGGCATCCTGAGAACCATATGACTCCTGGTGTCGAGTGTACGACCGGACCTCTGGGACAAGGCTGCGCAATGTCCGTAGGCTTTGCAGTTGGGTCCCAGCATTTGAGTGCTAGCTTAAAATCTGAGTTATTTGCAAGCAAAACATGGGTGCTCTTAGGTGATGGGTGTATGCAAGAAGGCATCACTTATGCTAGCGCGTCACTTGCGGGACACCTAGGTCTTAATAACCTGATATGGTTTTATGATAAAAATCGCTGCCAAATTTCGGGAACCATCGATAAGGCGTACTCTGACGACACAGAAACAGTCTATAGGGGTCTTGGTTGGAATGTTATTTCCATCGATGGGCATGACCATGGTGCAATTCGTAAAGCGATTGAACAAGCCCTTCAAGAAAAAGATCGCCCTACGCTGATCGTCGGTGAGACCACGATGGCTAAAGGGGCTGCCTCTATGGAAGGCCAGCATGGCACTCACGGGGCGCCACTTCCAAAGGAAGAGCGTGAGAAGACCAAAAAGCACTTTGGAATCCCAGATGGGGAGGATTTTTACTGGCCGAGTGAAGCAAGGCAGCATTTCCAGAGAAGGTTTCCACAATTGGAAGTTATGGTGCAGAAATGGAAAACAGAGCTAGAAATTTGCAAGGCACAAAGTGATTTTGCAAAGAAATTTGATCAGCATTTCGGTGACTTTGATCCGAGTGCCTTGTCGCAGTTTAAGTGGGATAAAAGTAAGGCAATTGCGACCCGTGTCGCCTTTGGTAAGCTGATTGAGGCATGGGCCAATGAAGTTCCCTCACTCATAGGGGGGAGTGCTGACCTTGAACCGTCAAATATGACGGGAGCCTTTGCAAAGCTTGTGGGTGACTTCAATAAAGAGAACCCTGCAGGTAGAAACTTACACTTTGGTGTGAGAGAGTTTCCCATGTCTGCACTTTGCAATGGACTTGCCTTGCATGGTGGGCTCATTCCATTTGATGCAACCTTTCTTTCATTTGCCGACTACTCGCGACCGGCTTTACGGCTTGGATCTATCCAAAAGTGTCGTGTGATTCATGAGTTTACCCACGACTCCATTTATCTGGGTGAAGATGGACCCACCCACCAACCAGTAGAACACCTGATGGCATTGCGCAATATTCCTGATCACTATGTGATGAGACCGGCTGACCCTCAAGAAACAGAGGTTTTATTAGCTAAAGCGATGAGTTTGAGTCTTCCAAGTAGCATTTGTTTAACAAGGCAAGGGGTGCCTTACCTTGAACACGACTTCCAGACTATTAAGCAAGCAGAGCGTGGTGCCTGGGTGGTTGCAGATGCAGAAGACTGTGAGCTGATCATCTTTGCAACAGGTAGCGAGCTTGGCCTTGGAATTGAAGCGGCAATGCAATTGAAGCAGGATGGGGCCTATAACAACATTAAGGTGGTTTCGGTCCCATGCTGGGAATTATTCTGGCAGCAGGATGAAGCTTACCAGGCACAGGTCTTGACGGATGAGTGCACGAAGCGTGTGTCTATCGAAGCAGGCACCACCTTAGGCTGGGAGCGCTTTGTTGGCAGAAAAGGCCTTTGCATCGGCATCGATGAGTTCGGTGCCAGCGCTCCTGCTGGAGTCCTAGCTAAAGAGTATGGGTTTACGGTAGAGGCTGTGGTTTCTAGAATTAAAAACCATAGTTGGATACAAAAGTAGTATTTGTTCGTGGGCTGATGTGGGCCAACACGACTGTGTTGGTTCAAGTCATCTCGACTGGAATGGGTCATCTCGACTGAAATGGAGAGATCCGTAGGAGATTTCTCGACAAGCTCGAAATGACATCAGCCTCTCGACTGATTTCACATCAGCTCACAAGAATTTAGCTAGCTTCTGGCCCTAGGCTTATGCCCTTTTTGGCTAAAGTATCATCTAGATCTTTTTTCTGTCGTTCTAAAACCTCAGTCTGTAATTTTTTGAAGGTATCAGGCTTCTTAGGCTTGAATTTGTCGCCAGCCTTTCCTACTTTCTCAAGAGCTTTTTCAGCCTGGCTCCAGTCAAGGTCACTCACGATGAAATTGCCAACTGTCAAACTTGCACCAAGAGTTAAAGTGCCTTTTTCTAACCAGGTCAGAGCCTTTTCACCTGCGTTAAACCATGTTGCGATACCTAAGCCAACAAAACCGGCAACTGCAATAGCAGTCTTGGTGTAAAAGTTGCGTATACTTTTCTTAGACTTAACTTTTCCAGGGGTGAGTTTCTGTGCCCAATCTGGGTCTACTTTCTCAGGGTACTTAAGCTCTGATTCAAAAACCAAAGGAACTGACTTACCGAACATGCCTTTGGGGCTTGCCACCATGCCAGCATCTGCGTAAAACTCGATTCTATCGTCGCCATAATGAGCTCTCTTGGTGTAAGTACAGTAGTCTTTCACAAGCTGCTCGTTTTGCTTGGCCACAAACTCGTCATCGCTATTTTTTACACCGGAGACTTCTACATATTTTTGGTGCTGGTCAACTGCCCATTGATAGTCTGTACCTCCAGTTAACAAATTGTCATACTGACACTGAACATACATATGCTGCTGTTTTGCTTTTTTGGCTTCTTTAGAAAAAGCCGAGCTAGCGAAAACGGAAAAAGACATGACCACTAACATAACTGACTGAAATCGCATTGTAAAACGCCCTTATAGAATAATCATAACTATTTGCGGGATGATCTTAACCTAATGATAAAAATAAATACATAAAAATATACATTGTATTTAAATATTAGATAATTGCGTTTCTTGATGTTTCCATTGAATCCATGGACTTCTGATTTAGCTTTAACATTTTCTTAAAGCTTAGTAGGATTTTAGAAGAATACCAACTCACCTTACGGAGATATCATTGAAGCTTCAAAGTACTTCTTTGCCTACTTTTCTTGTGGCTTCGCCTTCCATGGCAGATCCTCACTTTAAACAGTCCGTCATTCTACTGCTAGAGCAGGATGAAAAAGGGGCTTTCGGTTTTGTGATCAATCACAAAAGTAAGATGAATCTTGATGAAGTGGTTTCATTGAATCAGGTGGAGATTCCTCCTGAAATTCCTGTTTGGAATGCTGGACCTGTGGACAGCAGTGCGGGCTATGTGCTTCACAATCAAAAAAGCGAATTCTTCGAACGAGAAGTGGCTCCAGGAATTTCCCTATCTTCATCCCAGGAATCCTTAAAAAAACTCGTGGATAATGCTCGTGCTTCCAGCATTCAACAAGCCGGTGCCTCAGCTGAAAAGCCTGTTTTATATCCATTTCGCCTGCTAGTGGGGTATGCCGGATGGTTGCCAGGACAATTAGAAACTGAATTAGATCGAGGTACTTGGATCCAAGCACCACTTAATCATGATATTCTATTTAACTCAAACTACCATGAAATCTGGCAACGTACGATGGACAGCGTTGGAGGCACAGACAGCTATCAAAGTATGGTTTCAGGCGAGCAAGGCCAGTGGCTTCATTAGGCTGATTTAGTACCTTCGAGCCCTTTGTTTGCAAGCTCAATGACTTTTTCTCTAGAAACTGGTTTCTCAAGCCATCCGATCACTCCAGAAAGCTTGGCTAGTTTTTTTAAATCTTGGCGGTTTTCAGTAGAGACGACCGCTATGGACACCTCAGGGTAAATATCCTTGTCATTAACCACAATCTCTCGGATGAAGGCAAGTCCATCCATATTAGGCATGTGAACATCCACAAACACCATTTCGATATCACGATGTTCTTTGAGTGCCTTGATTGCTTCAAGTCCATCAGATGCTTCAATCACCTCATGGTTTTCTTTTTTGAGAATTTTATGGATGATCGATCGAACCATCCGAGAGTCATCGATAATCAATATTTTTGCCATGGTGTTCCCATTTGGTACTCAAACGCTTTAGTTTTTAAGCTGTTGTTTTATTTAAAATGTTTTTAATTTTCTGTCCTGAACGCAACTACCCTAAAAATCTTGGTTACATTTAAATGTTAAAATTCCATATGGCGTCTTTATATATTTTTTTATTTTAAAGTATAGACCATAAGTCGTATAGGTAAGGAATCAATGTTAAAGAAAAAGATTAAATTCAAAAGTGAGCGCGAAAAAGAAAATCATGAGGCATCAATATCTGTGCTCCAAGACATTGGTCTGGTGGAAAAAACAGAAGAGACAGACCAAAAAAAGGCAACAAATTTAGGTAAGAAGGTGATCTTAATTGACGATAACGGAGCCTTTAGGGAATTGCTGAAGGAGGTTATTGAAGACAAAGAATACCGGGTTGTAGAAGCAGCAAATGGCAAAGAAGCGATCAGCATAATGACAAAAAACCCCGATATTTCTATTGCTTTTATTGACTTGAATATGCCTGAGATGAATGGCTTACAGCTGCTGAAGTTTATTCGCAAGATCGATATGATGGTGAACGTGCCTTTTGTGGTAACCACTGGCTATGCAGACCCCAAACTTATCATAAAAGCCAAAGAGCTAGGTGTGGTGGGCTATCTGATAAAACCAGTAGATCCAGATAGGATCATAAGCATTATCGAGAAAACTTTAAAAACAACGAAATCCGCTAGCTAACTTAACCGATCTATAATATAGATTTCCTGAATAGGGTGAATGCATGGCTGTTGCTTAAAGTGAATGCTGTAAAGGCTTATTTAAAGTCTTCACTTAACTTGCTGTGGATATTTTAATTTATACTGACAGGAAATCTAAAGTAGTATGGCTACCCCTAACACGCTTACAGGAAAGTTAAATATGTCCGCACCTTACCTGCTAACCAAAGAAAAGGTGATCGAAGTCCAAAAAAAATGGGCAGATGGTATCGTCATGATTGGACTTGCATTTACTCGCAATCAAGACTACCTCGAAGTTGCTAAAAAGCTTATTGATGAGCTATATGCCTTTGACGTTTCACCAGTGTTGTTTAAGCCCACTCTAGCGTCCAATCAACAGTTTCGATGTGATAAAGAATCAGCCTTATCCTACTTCACAGCTACAAATGGTGTTTGCCCCGAAGACCATGGCTTTGCGTTAAAGCCTTGGAAAGAAGTAAGATTCGAGAATGCGAATGTTATCATTCATGGGGACACGTCTTTTGCGATGGGTAACTACTATTTCACCGATAATGATGATCAAACTCAAAAGGTGGAGTATACCTTCGGTTATATTCTTGATAAAGACGGTCAGGTACGGATTAATCTTCACCATTCATCTCTTCCGTACCGTTTAAAAAAAAAGTCTGACTAGATGGCCAATTCCAGAAGCATATACGCAAGATTACCTTCAGCTCTAGCATCAGGACTGTCCTCAAATAGGGTAACTCCAAATAAATATTCTACCCACTATTCATGTGTGATCAGAACGCTATATTTTGGTAGAAACGGATGC
>JABSRF010000144.1 GCA_013215275.1 Oligoflexales bacterium
AGAGTGCGCAATCACAGGCCAGAACTGTACTAAAATTAACCATCAATGGGTAGGACATTTATTTGGAGTTACCTTAAGGAGAGTTCCATTTTTAATTATGGTTTTATTATCTCGATCACCTATGTGTGTTTACTTAATGGTCTTTATTATCTTAACACTGTCCAAGCTGTTGTAAACTAGGCACTCATGTCCTCTATTAGAGAGCCTAGCTTTACGTAAGCCTAACGATAGCCATATGAAATAAGTCTAAACTCTAAAACTGAGTCATTCCGAGCGCAGTCGAGGAATCTCCCTAATTTCGCCCATAATTACCTAAAATAATTTGGGGGATTCCTCGACTGCGCTCGGAATGACTCAGTTCGCTACGGAATCAATTGTCTTTTTCTCCCAAGAAGGACCCAAGCTTGGAACGGATGATTTTTGGGTTTTCTCCAGCTAAGAGTGCTTCCACTCCAACCTTAATCACTTCCAAATTTTGAACTTCAGCGCGTGAGTTAAACTCAAGCTTTGAGGTGATGGGGATAAAGTACATGTTTGCCAGCAAGGACCCATAGAGGGTGGTTACCAGGGCTACCGCTAAGCCTGGGCCAATTTTTGAAGGATCGCTTAAGTTTGCCATAATCACGATCAATCCAATGACGGTTCCGATCATTCCAAATGCAGGACAGGCTTCACCCATGAAGTTAAAAATATCGGTGCCGATCTTATGTCGTTTTTTAAGGTTAACCAACTCTAAATCAAGGAGAGCCCTGATAAGCTCGGGGTCATATCCATCTACCATACAGCGAACTGCTTTAGCAAAATAATGGTTTTTTACGGGAAATTTTTCAAGTGCAAGGATTGATTCCTTACGAGCGATCTGGGCGCATTCGATGATTTCTTCGATTAGTTCTGCGTCGTCTTGCAGGTTATTATGAACGGCCTTTAATCCTGCACTCATTCCCTTGATAAAGGTTGGCAGGCTAAAGCGTGCCATGGTTGCAAAAAATGCTCCCCCTAAAACGATGATGATACTCGTTAAATCCCAGTATAGTAGGATGCCTCCGGTCATCTGCATGATGCCGACAAGCAGGAGGGTTCCGACAACTAATCCAATGAGACTTGCTAAATCCACTTAAACACTCACCTATCCTTAAGGTTTACATTCTTTAAATGAGGTGATTCTTCTTGGCATCTTATTTGAGTCAATTTCTATATCTCGGTACACAAAGGTTTTATTTAAAACTTGATTCAAGCGTGATTCTTCGATTTCAAGGATGCACTTCTGTCTATTAATACTATAATTCTTGATACAAACACTGACGAAACCGTTACTAGCCATATCCATATTCTTTGGGTCTTTTTCAATTTTCCATTCACACTTTCTTGTGTTCTGACAATCACAAGCTTGTATGAATGCACAGGACAGAGTGATCATTGATAAACAATGAAAATTATTCATAAATGATTTTAAGGTCAACTCTATTGCCAAGATTTGGGCTTTCTTTTTTGTTTATGCTGCTATCATTATACGGTAATTCATAACCATATGGCATCAACCTCCTGATTGGGACCTGATAGTTACGAGTTAAATACCTCATCAAATAGGTGGCTCTCAGGGAAGCTAAGCCGATCCCAGATGGGGAAGTCCCTTGTTTTTTTGCATAAGCTTGAATAATTATGTCTTTGTCGAGGCTAGCTAAGTAGGACGCTAAAGGCTGCAAATTCTTTATCTGGGCACGTTTTAGTCGATAAGAATTTCCCTCATAGAGCATGCTAGCACCAATGCTCACCACTATGTTTTCCCCTTCTCGGTAGACAGATACCGTAGGCTTTTCTTTTCTAAAGTATCGCTTAATCTTTTGTGCTGGGTCAGGTTCAATTAGCTTTCTTACCTTTTCTAACTCTTCGTCAATCACATTGACCGTATTGCGGTTACGCTTAAACCTCTTGATCAAGCTTTCACGACGATAGTCGAGTTTCCAATTCTTAAAGATATTGATACCTTTACTGGTTGGTCCTACATCCGGGTCATCGATTTGATCTGGGATTTCGATAAAGGCTTCCCTAATGGACGAAACAACCCCCCTAATCTCCTTGGTTTCTCCCTCAGATTTAAGGCCATAAAGTACCACGAATGTTGCAAAAAGAAGGGTCATCAGGTCAGCATAGCTGATGATCCACATACCACCTTCTTTTTCAGGTTCTTTCTCTGGCTTGGGAGTTTCTATACCCTCTCTTCCTTTCTACAAGTTAAAATCCACCTTAATTTCTACACGATCATCCACTGCGTTTGGTTCACGATTGCCTGGATCTGTCACAGGCACCTCACTTCCAAATCCAGCTGCTGTGATCTGTGATCGCGAGTAGCGATACTTCGATGTGATGTAATTTGCGAGTGAGGAGGCTCTCTTTGCTGACAGTTCCCATGCTGATTGCCCCATCAGCTCAGATTCCGTTGACGTATGCCCCGCTAAGTTAATAGGCTTTCCTAACTCCAAGACCGTAGCAAGCATGGGCTCAATCATTTGGAGGGCATCACGATTTAGGCGGCTCGACCCTCTTTTATAAAATGCGGAGCCAAGTAGGGTTAAGGTCAGCTCATTGTTCGAAGCTGAAAACGAAAACGCTTCAATTTCTTTGGTGCTTGACGATTTGGCAATGATTTCTTTGCTGCGCATTGTTAAGGTGTTGATGATGCGTTCAAATTCCTTGTTGACCATGCGCACCGGGTATTCTGTGTCGTCATTGAGTAACAAGACCCTGGGAGCAACTGCGCTTCCTTTTTTCTTGCGAAACCGACTCTTCCCAAGGATGATGTCTCCTCTTTCAACTTTTATGGGAATGTCTTCTGGCACTTCTCTGAAAGCCTCTCTAATAGAGGATTTTGCCCCTTTGAATGCTTTAGTCTCACCTTCTGGCTTGAGGCCATAAAGCACCACAAAGGTTGCAAATAACAAAGTCATCAAGTCAGCATAGCCAACAATCCAGGCAGGTATGGTACTTTCTTTTTCCGGCTCTTCTTCTTCCATGGATATCTTTTTTGCGCAAGATAGTCATCCGACCTCTTAATTATAGTGGAATAATGTACTGAATATCGGGAAAGATTTACCCACCCTTTGAGCCATAATGATTAAGTTTACTGGAGATTTTAATTGCTTAAACGTCCCTGCTTTTCTATGATCCACTTTCAGATCTAAGAAATCACAATAGGGGTGGTCATGAATTCTCTACTTAATCACGTAAATCGGATGATGCTTAGTTGTTTACTGCTTTGTGGACTCAATTTCGGAACCTTGGGATATGGGGATATTATTAATGACTATGATGCAAGCTTACAAAAGCACAAGTCAGCAATTTTGAGCCAAGTGATGATATAAAACCGGCAAAAATTTCCATAGCTGGAAAACTTAACAAGCGATGCCAGCGTTTTAGCCTTAACTTTGATAAGATGCTCGTCGGTTATCATGGAGATCGATTTATTTCATACGAGCATCACCTTGATCTTTATTATGATCGAACTACCCTGTATCTGCATACGAAAGGCCTTACCATCGATCACAATCAGATGCCTGAGTACCTTGTGATAGCAAAAATTGAGCCTAAAGGATCTCTCACTTGGTCAGATGAGTTTGAGGTAAAGCTTTCTTATCGAACCTATCGCTATAAGCTTTCAGATAGGCTGGTGGCTCTGATCTGGGGAGTATGGGTTAAAAACGCAGATTATCCTGAATTTCGCCTCAACTATAAGGATAGCTCGCTCACTATGATTGATCTCCCTTCTGAATGAGCTTAGTCAAGACCTCATCCTCGAACTTCTTCATGGTATTTTTATTGGCAAAATCGTAGCAGAAATTCCATGGAGTAAGATTGTTTGGTTTTTGCTTAGCAAGTAGCTTTAGCTTGCCGCCTTGACGCTCCATCAGCATCTCTCGTTTTTCACATTTAAACCACTTAGGGCTCTTTAGGTATGCTACTGGGGCACTATCCCATGGATGAAAGCCGTCTTCTTTAAAGACTTTATACCAGTGATTTATAAAATGGATACTTTCTTTCTTAAAGAATCTAAGCAGCTTGTCATGACTTTTCATTGCTTCAATAGCCTGTCGTTTTACCAGGCTTTTTCTCGTTAATTCAAAAGGGAAAAATGCCATGGGCACCTTAGAGTTTATAAGGGTTTCAGCTGCGTGGATATCGCTTTCAAAATTGAGGTCTTGAACTGTAACGTTATTAATCGAAAACTCTATGTTTTCGCTTTGGCCCATGACCACTAAAATACCCTGAATCTGCTTCGAAAGATCTGGTTGGCTTGCAAGCATGCATGCGATATTTGTCAGAGGACCAATTGCTAATAGGTATGCTGGCGAATGCTTTAACCTAGAGGCAATAAAGTCGGCGGCTCCATTGGCGCCAATGGGGCATGGTTTCTTTTTATTGCCCGCTTCTATAGCACCAGAGACCCATGGTATGTGCTCGTTTTTGCTAATCTTTAAGATAGAGCCCACCGATTCGTCCACTGATCCTACTTGGGTGTTCCCAAAAACAGTCGTCATGCCAACGATGTCAATTTGCGTTGAGCGAAGTGCGTTGATAATGGCATACGCGTCATCAATATCTGCTGGGCTTGTTTTTTGTTTATCATGCCATTTACCGAGGCCCACATCAGTATCGATCAGAAGGCGTAACTTACGAGATGAAGCGTTTAGGTTGGAGCATAAAACGAGAGAGAACAAAGAGATGACAAAAGCTTGTAAATAAAAGTGCAGCAAATGATGCCTCCTATTGAATACAGTACTCTCGCCCTAAGTTTAAAATAGGCTCATAGCGCTCCAGCTGCCAATCGATGGGTAATTGGGCTGCTCCTAACATCCTTCGCAAGATCTCTGCGCCACAGAACTTGGTGCATAGAGTCTTATCGAAGTAAGCGGGCTTAGCTTTGTCAATATACCGATCGATTAAGCTGCTTATTTCCATAGTCTGGGCACCTATGATGAGGTGATGAGCAAGCAAGACTCCTAAATCAAACTCTGTTGGGCCAATGAAGCAAAACTCTGGATCAATTATAACTACTTTCTCCTGCTTTACTAACCAGCTACCAGGATAAAAATCTCCATGAAGGAGGGCAGGCCCCTGGGCCTGCAGATACAGGTTGCCCAGAGCAGAGCACGCCTTTTTCAGCTCAGCATCACTCTGATATCCTTGTGCTAACCTGCCTAAGCCAGGGCAGATTTGGTCTAAATTCATGCCGTTTCCAGGGTCATAGGGAAATTCAAACATGTGGATGTGGTTTAGTTTTCTGAGCTCTCGATTGGACCAATCCCTGGTGGTGCTGGGCTGCAGCGAGTGAAGCGTGGCCAAGTAGGAGATAGCCTGCTCTACTAAGGGCTGAGGTATACCCTGGCTTTTCTCAAGATCATAAAAACTCATAGCAGACGTTGCATGATCAATATACTCAAGAGCAATTAAGTTTTCTGAGGCATCATAACCGATATACTCAGGCATAAACCCTTGTAGCCTGGGGTTTGATCCAAAGGCTTGGTAAAAATCTGCCTCCTGCTTTGTACGTGAGACAGGGGCTGCAATTTCTGGGTATTTCCTCACCCAGGGGTCTGCATGCTTGACCAACCATGATTGTCCGTCCATATCAATTTTTAGGACCACGTTCATGTTGCTGTCTTCAATGGCTTCACATTGATATGCGTAGTCAATTTTTTCCTGATTTTTTGTATAGGCTGCGTAAACCTTAACAAGGCGTTTTAAGATATCTTGCCTCTCGTTTGCTGACAAAGTAGGGATAGAATTCTTGCAAGGAAAGGCCTCATGCCTTTGTAAGTCAGACATATAAACTCCCATGTGGGGTCATGATCGATTGAATCGCTTGATTATACATGCTGGAAAGGCTGTGTAAATAGCCTAGGTCATGAAGAAAGGCTTTGATTGAGTGGGGGGCTGGGGGCTCTTTAATAAACCGAGCTGAAAAGCTTGGTGATTTCTCGTTGGCCATAACGTTCAATTGGATTACCAATACGAACTCCAATCTCCCTTGGTTTCATTGGGTCTGCTTTATAAGGTGGTCGAGCATGGGTATAGCGACGGTTATCAACAATCAGGATTTTTCCGTTTTCCCAGAAAATAGGGATGCCATGGGCATCATTTATTTGTTCGATCGTATTTATGTCGTCTGTGCTCAATTCGCTGCCATCGCCATAAGTTAGATGGTATGGCCTCCTATGGTTTTCCAGTGAGTTATAAGGAGCCCAATGGTCAAAAGCGTAACCATGGCACCCGATAGGAACAAAAAACAGATTTTCATTTAAAGCTGGATCAAATTCGAATGCAGGGAGTTTATAAGAAATGGTAATATCATCTTTTTCTGTGAAGCTGTAACCCCAATTTTCTTTTTCGCATAGTTTTATCATAGCACTTTTGTTAGAGCAGCCAAATGCTTGCTGCCAAGACCTCAAACAGGTCTCTGAATGGCCGTGCTGTTTAGAATCTTCATTGTAAAAATTGCGAATGAACTTTACCCCTTGCTCTTTAAACTTTCTTCCCACGCTAGTGCTTAGAATATCTTTTGTGATATCTAAGTTGTTTGCAATGACAGTAGGGCCTTTTCCATCCGGGCATTGTTTGCATCCGAACATAATGATCTCAGGGTATCGATGCCAGTATGACATTTCGTTGTGTGCTGGAACATCCACATCTGGAGGCTCAGTCCCGACACTTAGGGTTCCTCCACCCAGGTCTTCTCTGGAGTTGGTTCCGCCTTTATAGTTCATAGGATATGTGATCACTGACTGTGCTAATTCATTAAACTTAGTAAAGTCGTTCATTGGAAAACTATGAACAATTGAAACGCCATGGCTTATGAGATCACCTGTGATCTTCCTACTCAGGTTTGAAATCATCAAAGGCTGATTCGTAACAACATGCTGTCTTAGGGACTCGGATTTAATGATAGTTTCGTGGTTTTGCTCAATGTACTGCAAGTTTAAAACCCTTATCTTTTTGGATTAAACAAATGAAGGCCAGAAATAGCCTGCTGGTTTTTGTTTGTTTTGCGACTATAGAAACTTAGGTCAAGTAGTGTCTTAACTTTTGCGCACAATAGATAACAAGCCAAGAAATTTGGGATGATCAGCATGACGTAACAAAGGTCCATAATGTTTAGAACCAAATTTAGCACCAAAGTAGAGCCCAAAAACATAGATGTCAGGTAGGCAAAGCGGTAAGCTCCGGAGCGCTTGTCACCAAAAATAAATCCAAAGCCTGTTTCTCCGATGTGACAGTATGAAATGATCGTGGAGTAGGCAAAGAAGGCAATCACAATAAATAGAATCCAAGGCCCAAATGTGCCGTATACTTTCGAAAATGCCTTGGTGGTTAGCTCAACCCCCTGCATGCCAGAAGCCTCTGTCCACACACCTGTTTGTAAGATAATCAGTGCGGTCATTGAGCATACAATCAGGGTGTCGATGAACGGACCTAACATGGAAATGAGGCTTTGTGCAACGGGCTCAGATTTAGCGGAAGCATGGACGAGTCCTAGGTCACCCATGGAGGCTCCGTTGGAGTAAGATGCTCGCTTTACCCCTTGGATAATAGCAAGCTTCACACTTGCTCCGGCAAAGCCCCCCACTGCAGCACTGCCTGTGAACGCGTGGTTAAAAATCAATGCTAAACTTGACCAAAGGTTGTCGTAGTGGCTCAGCATAATGCCGATGCATGCTGTAAAATATATTATGACCATAAATGGTACGAATTTTTCTGTGAATGCTCCGATTCGTTTTATCCCACCGTAGACCACGACGCCTGCTAAGATGGTGATAAAAAGACCACAGATCCATGGTTCTATGCCCAATTGTAAGTGAGCAAATTTAGCCATTTGATTAGCTTGGAACATGCCGGTCCCTGCTGAGGAAAGGCAAACAAAAAAAGAGTAAACGTATGCAAAGCTTGAGAATCGTTTTGATAAACCGTTACTGATCGTATACATTGGGCCACCCTTAAATTCAGAGTTAAGCTTGCTGCGATAAATCATGGTTAAGCACACTGAAACAAGTTGGCTAGCCATTCCTAAAAGGCCTGTGACCCACATCCAAAAGATGGAACCGGGTCCAGCAATAGAAATTGCGACTGCAACTCCAGCAATATTACCGATGCCCACCGAAGAAGACATGGAAGCGCATAACGCCTGGAATTGTGATATTTCTCCGGACTTACGATCTTTTGGCTTATCGCTCATCAGTAGCTGGATTGCATTCTTGAATAAGCTAAATTGAGGGACTCTGAGATACAAGGAGAAGAAAATTCCTGAGATGAATATCACCAAGATGGTCGCTTCACTCCAGACAATATTTGTTAGTTTATTCAAACCAATTTCAATTTGATTCAAAACTCCTCCTTATAAACATTTTGTAAATAAAGGCTAAAAAACACGTAAATCAAATTGAATTTGAACGTTCCTAAGTGCTTAGAAAATCTATATATCTAGCAAACCTTTATCCCAGGCAATTTAAATAATGGCCTGAGTTCGTGGTCATATTCAAGATTTCAAAAGAATCTAAAGTAGAGATGCTGAATGTTAAAGTAAACACCAGGACATAATCCAGCGAATTACGCGTTTCATAGTAGCCTCGTAAGCGGCGAATTTTTCAACCAAACCTATAGTTACGATTTCTCCGGCTAATGTCAATCAAATAATCCTAAAAGTATAGTGGACCCCGTTTTTAGGACCATTTAATAAGTAAAACTCCTAAATGTTACATGCTGAATTTACATAAGGAGAAAAAGGCATGGTTCTAAGAAAAAAACATACACCTAAATTCAAGTCCAAAGTAG
>JABSRF010000145.1 GCA_013215275.1 Oligoflexales bacterium
GCATCCGTTTCTACCAAAATATAGCGTTCTGATCACACATGAATAGTGGGTAGAATATTTATTTGGAGTTACCTTATCATGGGAACTTGGCAGGGTATTTACCTTGCAGAATTTAGAAAAGCACATCAAAATCGCCGGATTCTTGTCAAATTTCTTGAGTCGTAGGCCTAGTGTCTTAAGTTGATGTGGCAAAAACTATTTCCACTCACCACACATTTTGCTAGCATGCAGTTCCGGCAGGAATAGGCGAGCCTATCCCATTGATTGAATACTTATGCACTTTAGGAAGGATGACTGGCTATGATGCCTGGATCTTCAGAATGGCTTATTATTTTAGGAATCGCACTACTACTTTTTGGGCCTAAGAAGCTCCCCCAGTTAGGAGGATCCATAGGTGAATTTATCAGCAACTTGCGCACCGGGATGAAAAGCGGACAAATGTCCGAAGATGATAAAAACCCTAAAATTGATGCAGGGAAGTCTTAAGTTAAGAGCCACTTTATGCGGTTCTTAGACTATTTCCAATCTCCTGCCTAGTCATTGCAGCTAAGACGATATATGTGATCCAGATAAGTTCGGCAAAGAGTAAATGGGTCAGCTGTAGCCAAACTGGTGCGAATAGCTTAATGTTTGCATAGCCTAAAGCCAACTGCATAAGAACTAAGAGGGCAAGGCACTGAGCAGGTAATCGCAAGGAAAGTGCTAGATGACTTAGCTTACGAGTCATATAGAGAAGAAAAACTGCTCCAAAAACTGCTAAGAATGGATGGTAAATCTTTAGCTTCACAAACAAGTGAGCAGACGGGCTAAAGCTATCCCAAAATGCGCTTCCTGCACTCGCAACAGGAAAGACCGTATCCCCAAGAGCGGTGATAGCCCCACTGACACCAAGCATTAATATTGTTGCGCCCCCAGCCCAAATGTAAAACTGAGCGACGAAGCTTTTCTGCGTAATCTGCTCATGACTCTTTTGGCTTTGAGGGTGTGCCAGCCGAAGCCAAGTAAGGCTCGCAAAGGCCATAAGAGTAAAGGTATTGATGAGGTGTAAACTCATAGAGACTGCTCTGTAAACGGAGGTATTTCCGGCAACATGCTCAAAGTGCACCAAGCCGGCACCCAACAAGCCTTCGGTGATTAAGAAGAAAATAGTCCACATTGCCGCACCAATTGCCCGCTTATTTTGACCTGCGTAACGCTTCATCAGAAAGAAAAGCACCAAAGCAAGAGGGAGCGTTAAGCCGCTGCTAATCCGATGAGAAAACTCGATAATCGTCTTAATCTGCGGGGCCGTCGGTATCACCTCCCCATTGCATAGCGGCCAATGACTACCACACCCTGCACCCGAACCCGTTGCACGCACGTAGGCTCCAAACAAGATAACTGCCAATAAATAAACCAATTGACCTAGCGCGAGCGAAGCTAAATTTTTTGCTCTCATAGGCACCTTTCATGAACTAGAAATGCTTTTGGATTTTTTAAAATGTTTGGCTGATGCATCCCAAGGAAAGGGATTCAGGAGCTTATACCATTTTGGGATTTAATACCGAAATTTGTGTGCAGAATCAATCGTCAATAGGTCTGATGACATGGGCAGACCAGCCTAAGCCCTTATACTCACGATATCCTTTAGTTTTAGAGGTTCCCATCAGATATCGCTTACCCTCATACTCAAAAATTCCAGAAAAAGACGTTCCACTTCCTAAGCTCGCATGCTCCTCAGGAAGCTTAAGGTCAATCCCAACTTTAAATAAATCTCTATCCGTTGACTCTATGATCTTTCCTTTTCCATTCGTATAGAAGGCTTGGGTCCCTTTAATACGCTTACCTTCTTGATCTTTCTGCAAACAAGACTCAAGGACCTTGCGTGCCTCATTGTCCCAATCAAAGAGCAAGCCTAACACACCAATGGCTTCGCCTTCACGAGCCCCGTGCTTTCGGACACCACCAGAGTATATGAGGGAGGTTTCTTTATGACGCTCTAAAGCTGAGTGGGATACATCCCCAACGCCAAACTGGCCAAAGCTATTGGTACGCATCGCTGCCAAGAACCACTCCTCATTGGAAAGGTCAAGCTGCTTCAACTCCCCACGGGACTCAGTTCGCGAGGTGGCAATCACCTGCCCACCTGGATCACATAAGACTAAGTTTCTATACATATTGTAACTGTTGTTAATGACCTTTAAGCGTTCACAGGCTGCATCACAGCTTTCTGGAGCATGATCTTCAAGAGCCTTAGCAAAGATGGTATCCGTCGCCCACCATCTAATATCAGCAGAACGCTCAAACAAATTGCGGTCAATTAAATCAATGGCCTGCTTGGAGAAGGTTTCCAAAGCTTCAGCATTTTGTGCAAACTCATCCTCTGCCATCTCGATGAGCAGCTCTTCCATCTTATTGGTTGCATAGTCCCCAGTCTTGGTTATCCGATCAAAGATAGGACCCAAAGCAGCCCCACGTTTTCCAAGCTTTGAAGCAAAGACAATGCCATTCAAGGAGATCAACTGAATGGATTCTTTATACTCCTGGATTCTCTCGTAAGTCTTTTTATTTATTTCAGGAATTAGGCATGACTCCATCATCTCATCACGATCAAGCTTAAGCTCAAATCCACTATTTTCATGTTCGAAAATATGGGATTTTGGCACAATCACATGGGAGCTCCAACCTAAGCCTTTATACTCAAGGTAGCCATCCGTCTTTGCTGTGATGAGAGCACTCTCTCGCCCCTCGATCACACTATAGGAGCAAGTCTTGTCTCCTGGACCTAATTCGCGATGCCACCTCGGAAGGTGCATGTAATTTCCAGACGGGATGGTCTGTTCATCAGACGAGCAGATGATCACACCCTGTTCATTGGTAAAGATTGAGTAACAGTCGTCTTGAATCACCCCATTCTTATCTTTTGGCATGTACTCATCTAAGATCAGACTTGCTTCACTTTGAAAGTCAAAGAAGACTCCCATCACCCCAGTAATCTTGCCTCTTGGGGAGTTTCCTTCCCGTAGCGTAGTGGAATAGACCAATGAGGGTTTGTCTTCAACCTTGGTTTTGCTAACATCTTGGGCATGATACTGGTTTCCGTCTTTCAAAGCAGTGGCAGATTCATACCATGCTTCATCAGAAACCTTTAAACCTAGAACGACAGATCTCTTGTCCTTATTCGCATTTGCAATAACATTGCCGTCAGCCCCAGTGATGATAAGATCCCTATAAATCGAATAAGAGTTTACGATATCCTCAAGGCGGCTTGAAGCAAATGCAGCAGCGTTACAGCAATCCTTGACGTCCCTTAAAAAAACATCAATTTTGCTTTTAAGGTTCTCTTTACTGATCTCCTTTAAGCACTTATATATTTCCTCCACATGAGTATGAAAATGCTCAAGGTCATCCAACTTATCTTTTAGCCAAGTGGTGGGTTTAAGAAATTCCCTAATACCATCGATGGATTCCACCGCCTTTTTATTGTCTTTAAGCTGTTCTCCTAGGCCCATGACAGTTTGATCCACATCTCTAGCCTCAGAGCTAACTTGATTGTATCGTTCCACACAGTAGGTGAAGGCTAACTCCATCGACCACCACCTAACATCGCAGGTTCTCTCCAGTAAATTGCGATCCATTAGGTTAATTTTATTGTAGGCCATGATCATCAGCATGGATTCATAAAATTTTTCTTTAGTTTGATAGAACTGGTCAAATAGATTTTTAGTAACGGAAAGAAGCTCATTAGAGAAGTCTTCAACCTTTTTAATAAGGTCAATAATCAACTCTTCTTCAGCGCTATCTTTACTGATTTCAGCAGCTGTAGACCTTGCTTGATTACACACAGGTGATATCGAGGATATTTCATTGAGTATAGCTTCGTAAAATTCCCGGTGTTCAATTCGAATGACGGGATGAAAGATACTGAAGCCGCTTCCTTTCTCAGCCATACCTATGGTCCTTTATAAATATCTTGAATTATTAACGGGAATGACAATAAATTTAAAACCTTATCTTCATGGTTCACCACTCCTTCAATAAAGTTTCCTTTTTTGGAACGCTCAATATCCAAAGAATGATGAAAATCTAAGTCCACAATACCCTCTATACGGTCAACAACAACACCAAGAACATCTTTTGAAAACCTTTCATCGAAGGTATCATAGTCTTTACAGAGCTGCAGGGAATCGAGGACCAATACCTTCCTGCGTCTTGGTTCATTTCCTTCTTTGATTCCAAGGCATTTGCGTAAGTCTATAACCGTTATGATTCTACCACGCAAACTCGACACTCCTGAAATCCTCTCATCTGCATACGGCACTGGAGAGAGCTTATACTCGAAATCAAACTCCTGAACTTGCTGAATTGGAATTCCATAGTAAGAATTTCCGGCTGTAAAAACTGAGTATCGCATATAGTCCTCTATGAAGCTTTCTTAATTTCGATAGTCTCTGCGTCCTGAAAAACCATATTGTAAAGCCGACTAAGCAGTTTGTCCTTTTCGTTTTTAGATATACAGGCATCGAACCCCGACTCTTTAATTCTCGAAATATGCTCTTCTTCACTGATCGCAGTTACTGCTATTGCAGGTACATTAGCAATCTGCTTTATCTTACTACGCCGAACTCTCTCAATTAGTTCAAAACCATCCATTTTTGGCATAATGATATCTGAAATCATTGCTTTTATCTGATTTTCTTCCTTGTGCAATTGCTCTAAGGCCTCGACCCCATCCCTTGCGACAATCACTTCGAACCCTGCTTCCGAGAGGTATTGATTAAGGAGCACTATGAAGAAAGATGTATCTTCTACCAGTAAGACACAAACACCCTTACCTATGTTTTCAAATGATTTAAAGTGTTCTGGTGCCCTTCTACGGAATAAAGCATACATGTCTAAGATCGTGACCATATGCCCTTCATCAATAATGGTTGAAAGTGTACCGTTGCGATCAGCAAGCTTGGAATTAAGCTCGTCTCCGATATGCTTCACTTTGATCGCCTTGGTAGCTATGATCCCGATTGGAAAGTTAGTCGACGATACGAAAACCAGTAAATTATTGCGATTTCCTGGAACAGAAACTGGTAGGTAGTCCTCGATCCTAATCAGAGGCACATGATTGCCATGGAGCTTGTAGAATTCAGCGTCCCCAACTTTCTCTACTTCAGTGGATTTAATAGAGCTTATCTCTGAAAGGAAGTCTATGTGAATTCCAAAGTATTCTTTATCAGCATTGGTAAAAATAATGATCTGCTCTTTGCGGCTTTCTCCTGCAGTCTGTTTTAGATCATTCACTTCATCTTCATGAACGTTGGTGGCAGTTTTCGATAAAATATCCTCGCCAATCTTTGAAATATCAAGGAGCATGGATACTTCACCATTTTCCAAGACTGTTAAGCCCGAGAAAACGTGACAATCAGAGATAAGTAAAGGGAGGCCTTTGACAGCAATATCCTCAATATTAAGGATCTTATCAACAATAATTGCAAATGGGATGCCATTATGCTTGCATAAAACCACATTTTTAAACATATACTTGTCAACATGGGCTGACCCCGATTCATCAATTTGCAAAACATCAGATAAAAGCATCGTGGGAATGAGGACCCCTCGATGCTTGAAGAACATTTGCCCCTCACTAACTTTAATTACCTCATCTCTCTGGCTCCAACGTATCGTGGAAATTTCATCCACCATGAGCTCAGGGATTGCAAACCTCTGATTTTTTGCCTTCACAATAAGGGCTGTTGCAATTGCTAAAGTCAGTGGAAAGGATGCTGTAAATTTGGTACCTTTTCCCTGCCTAGAAAATACCTTTAAGGTTCCTCCTGCATCCTCAACAGAGCTTTTGACTACATCCATTCCAACCCCTCTGCCTGAAAGCTCTGAAGCTTCATGACGGGTTGAAAATCCTGGCAACATGATAAGGTTCATGACAGCAGATCCACTCATTTCCTCTGCTTTTGACTCTGTTATCAGGCCTTTTTCAACAGCCCGCTCTCTTACGCGATCCACATCGATACCTGCACCATCGTCTTCAACTTCGATCTCGACCTTGCCACCTTTCTGGCTGGCACTAAGGTATAGGTTCCCTTGGGGGCTTTTTCCCACATGAACTCGTTCGCTGGTAGGTTCAAGACCATGATCAGCTGCATTCCTTACCAAGTGTGTCATAGGGTCAGAAAAAGACTCCAAGATCGTTCGATCTAGTTCCACCTCACCGGCGTCTATGTGCAATACTATGTTTTTGTCTAATTGCAGTGAAAGGTCCCGAACCACCCGGTGGAATTTTTCAAAGAGGGTAGAGACTGACTGCATCCGTGTTTCTAGAATTGTATTATGCAACTTTCCGATACGCTGAGACAGTGCTCCGACCATATCTTCATCTGGATACTTCTTAGCAAGCTGATTTCTTACTAGAATAACCTCGCCCACTTGATCAAGGATATTATCGATCAGCTCAGTTTTAACCCTGACCGTGCTGCTCTGCTGCGACTTGCGTGGCTCATTGTCCTTACGCTTGCGTTTAGCTTCCTTTTCAGGGGGATCTGAAGGTTTTGATGCCTTAACCCCTGCAGGTTTGGCTTTATGAGGCACCTGGCTTTTCTCTCCTGCCACTGCTTTTATCTTCGGGCTGACATCAGGCTCCCGAGAGGCACTAGCCTGAGGTGGGGGAGAAGCCTTAGGTTTAGCTGGCTCTGGCACTTCCTCCGATTTCTTTGGAGGAGCAGGCTCAGCTTTCCCTCCTTGCTGGGGTGCTTGAATTTCTGATTGCTCTTCATCCTCCTCAAATAGATGAAAACCCGTATTTTTGTTGAGTCCATTTGCATTCAACTGAGTAATTTTGCCAACATAAGCTGTGATATCTGTGGTCTCACCGTAATCCTGGGAATAAAGCATGGTTCTGGCTACATCCAGGGATTCAAGAACAGCTGAAAACATTTCCTTTGTAGGAGCAAAAACAGAATTTTGCAAGTTAGACAGGAGACTTTCGACCACGTGCAGCAAGTTCACCAAGGTCGTCAGATTGAAAAAAGAGCTTCCTCCCTTAAAAGAATGGATCGCCCTAAAGATTGCACTGATATCGTCTAGCGTGAATTGATCGCTGCTTTCCATCTCCAGCAAGTGCTTTTCTGCAATTGCAAGGTTTTCTTCTGACTCCTCAAGAAAAGTCTGCATCAATGTGGGATCAATATCGACCATTCAAGCCTCGGTAGATCGTCTTCTTATATATATGTGCTCAGGGATTCTTTCGGACAAAACCAGCGATCCCTTAGATTGAGGAATCACATCAATTAAATCTAAGGCTGCTGATCCAATCGTAAGAGGCTAAAGGATCTCTCATATTTAGCGGTATATGGAAAGTTCTAAATTTAGTCTGGCTTGAAATGAATTTATAGGATTAGATTTATCAAGATCATTATTCCATGTTTTCTCTATCATAGAGATTTTCAGCTATAAGCTGATTCATGAGCCTATTTTTTTTATCATAAATGCGATATATTTTTTTCTCGTCAAGAATAGGGTCCAGAGCAGCCTTTAGCTCCTTCAAGGTCAGCTGGTCAAGCCTATCTAGAAGGTTCCGGTCAGCCTGAAACTCCTCAATATGTGTTTTAGGATGAACAATGACTTGCCTAATTGGATGAGTGGACAAACCAATAGAATTTGCCACACGATCTGTAAATTTAAGGTACCGACCAAGCAAGTTAGCTCCCCTCAGAGCTAGACCATGATCGATCGCAATTTCTCTCCCGTTTGCGATCAGCAAGTTGCCCTCATTGCGGTCTTTGTTACTAATCAAATAATCAAAAACATTAAGGTTTTTGCTACGCTCGTAATCAGTGATCTTAACCACGCTATTTGAATTTTTCACAAAATACTGCATGGATCCTTTACGCTTTTTAATCTTACGCTTCACAGTCATAGGAACCAAGTGGAAACCTAGGAGCTGGTCAAACTCATAAGCAGCAATTTCTGAGCGGTAGTTTGCTGACGGGTGTAAGTATTTTTTTTCTTTAAAAACCCCAATCACACCATAAGGGAGTGTGGCAGCTTTTGGTTTGGTTGCTCCCCCCATACCTAAATCCTTTAGCTGGAGCACCTCTCCTTTACGCATGATTTCTTCTAAAAGAATGTGAACCGTTTCCACTCCTATTTGGTTGCCTTCTTCTGCAAGGGTCCACTCTGCTTCCTGAAACAAGCCATCATAAAGAAGCCCCTCTGACTTTGAGCCTACATCAAAGTATTGATTCCAAGGTATTTCCTCCGGAAACTTGTATCTTTTCAGGATATCTTTAACAACACTCTTGGGGTTAACAATAAAGGGCTTTCTACGGTCAACTTGCTGTGCAATTGAGTATTGGGAAAAGCAAAGCAACAGTAAAAAGATCAGCTTCCTCATCTTTAACCCTCCTTCACGAAATACGTACTATAGCTTTATAAGCTGGATCGATCCTAACACTCTTTGCAATAAATTGTAAATAAACTTAAGGTTATAAGACCAAACTAAATTTGGTGAAAAGCCATAATCACACCATATTTCAAAGGATCAAGATAATAAATTAACAGGGTATATAATAGGAGCCTCTCTTCCAAAAACTAATTTTGGTATAAATTTTCAGAGGAACGATCATTCTGTTTTTAATAATGGTGAATATAATATATTGAACCATCATAGGTGATCGAGATAATAAAACCATAATTAAAAATGGAACTCTCATTAAGGTAACTCCAAATAAATGTCCTACCCATTGATGGTTAATTTTAGTACAGTTCTGGCCTGTGATTGCGCAC
>JABSRF010000146.1 GCA_013215275.1 Oligoflexales bacterium
GGGATAATTGCTAAACCTATGAGTATCGTGGAGTTAATGACCGTTAGAGTGCGTCAATAGATCGAGACCAGTGCCTCAGCACCTCTTGGACTGCTTCTCTTTAAAACTTCCCTAATTTTGAGCGCACCAATCCATCTCAGCTAAAACGCTGCCGAATGTCGCACATTAATTAGAGTAGCCCTTAAAATGCTATTCTGACTGGATTTTAGGATTTTCTTGGGGTTTAGTCTTTATAAGACAGGCATGTGCAAATATAATGTTCATTAGGCAATCCTCTGTTTAGTCCAGGGGTTTCGCTGAGAGCTTTGTTGTTGTTGCTGCAACTTCAAGGCTCGTCATAATTCTCTACTAGTCCAATCATATGCACAAAAAAAAATTCTTGCAAGCTGGTAGGGTTCTAAATGGGTAAAGGTAGTGAGTTTTGGGTGTATTTAATATATTGATAATACAAGACTTTAAATGTAATATAATCGATATGTTACACTGAATACTCCTGACTGGTGATTGGGCACTAATTTGGACACGTTTTGATGGTTTTGGAGGTAAATTGAGGGTATTCCAAGGTATTTAGTTGCAATTCAAAACACATTTAAGATGATGATATATTAGGAAATATTAAAGTTATTAGACGATTAACAAATTTAGTATATAGTGTAGGCCCTATTATGTGATCGGTTGACTTTTTTCCCATAAGTCTCAGTCATCCCAAGCAAAATTGAGGGACCTTCACTGAGTGACTGAGACCTCTCAATTGGCAGGAATGGGCTGAGGATTTATATGAATTTACCAAGTGGAATTTTAGAGAAAATCGAATATTGGTCAAAATCAAGTGCGTTTGACCCTAAAACAAGAAAAGAAGTTCAAGATTTATTTGAACAAAACAATGAAAAAGAGCTGACAGACCGATTTTATCAAGACCTTTCCTTTGGCACAGGCGGAATGCGTGGCATTATGGGCGCAGGAACATGCCGCATGAATATATACAATATTGGTAAAGCCACCACAGCTTTAGGTTTATACCTAAAAGAGTACACCAAAGGCCGTTCCGACCAACTTAAGGTTGCGATAGCATATGATTCACGTAACCATTCACGAGAATTTGCGAAGAAATCTGCCGAAATTTTAGCGGCTCTAGGAATTGGAGCTGTCATTACCAGGCAGATGCGCCCAGTCCCAATGCTGTCGCTTATGGTTCGGCACTTCAATTGCGACGCAGGAATTTGTGTGACCGCAAGCCATAACCCCCCTGCTTACAATGGATTCAAGGTCTACTGGAAAACAGGAGGGCAGCTTACCCCCCCACACGACCAAAACATTATCGACTTTTATAACAATATCAAAAGTTATGAAAATTTAGAGTCTTTGGACTATGATGAAGGGATTAGCAAAGGCCTGATCAAAGAGGTCCTAGACGAAGTTGATGAAGCTTATTTTCTGCAGCTGCAGTCTCTAAAAATGCAGAATTTTAAAAATCACCCTTTAAAAATTGTCTACTCCCCCATTCATGGCACGGGCATTTTTGCCGTACCAAAGGCACTTCACCAATTTGGCTTTCCTCACGTTGAGATTCCACCCGAGCAAGAGACACCTGATGGTAACTTTCCAACGGTAAGCTCACCCAACCCAGAGGACAAAGAAGCCTTAAGTATAGCTCTAAACCTTGCTAAGGAAAAAAATGCTGATTTAGTCTTAGCCACTGACCCAGATACCGATCGCATTGCGTGCATCGTCAAGGAGGGTTCTGAATATGTAAGCTTTAATGGCAACGAGCTTTGTTGTCTGCTTACCGAGTATATTTTGTCGACACTCGTAAGTCGAGGCACCCTCCCTGAATCTCCGCTCGTGGTATCCACGATCGTGACAACCGATCTCCACAAAAAGATTGCTGAACACTACGGAGCTCATTGTGAGCAAACCCTTACAGGTTTCAAGTGGATTTGCCAACTTGTGGAAGATTATGAGCAAGGCATCCGCAAACCTTATCACCGCTTTGTTTGCGGAGGCGAAGAGAGTTACGGCTTCTTAGCTGGAAACTTTGTCCGTGACAAAGATGCCATTAGCGCTTGCGCTTTAGCCGCTGAAATGGTCGCCTTCTATAAGGACAAGGGCCTGAATTTAAGCCAAGTCCTTGACACGATTTATAAGCGCCATGGGGTGTATAGCGATGTGCTACACAATGTTGTCCTGCCTGGTAAGCAAGGTTCCCAACGAATCGAGCGCATGATGGAGCGTTTTCGGAGTGCCCCTCCTGAAATTCAGGGTATCAGGATTACCAAAGTAAAAGATTTTTTAGCGAAAACCGAGAAAACTTTAACTAATGCGGCATGGGTAGAGCAAGAGCTCAATGACCTCCCCCCTTCAAATGTTTTACAGTACCACTTGAGTGATGGATCGAAGATTAGTATTCGCCCATCAGGAACAGAGCCGAAAATAAAGTTCTACTTCTCCATGAGGGCAGATGCTGGCTCTAGCGAGCAAGAGTTCGAGCTTGCAAAGCGAGTCTGCAAAGATAAGTTACAAATGGTTGCCAAGGAGTTTGTAAAGATTGCGGAAGCTACCACCTAAGCTCATTAGGCAAAAAAAAATGCCCCCCTTTCTGTTCGTTTCTTTCCGACTCCTTCTTCTCGGTTCGCTCTTTGGTTTTTCTTGGTTTTCCGAGTTGGGATCAGCACAGTCAAAAGACTTGCGCTTTCCTACCTCGGTCATTAGGCAAGGCTCAAAATCTTTCCCGGAATACGATGGTCGCAACCTCGAAGAATGGGGCCGAATTACCACTTACTTTGAAGATACTGCCACGATCGATATCCGCCCATTTCTAAAGCCAATTGTTGAAAATGAGATCTTGTACTTCGTACACCGCAATAGCCAAAAGGTGATTGCTGAAGGTGTGGTAGAAAGCGTTTTTGAAAATCGAAATTATGCTAAAATTCGATTACTAAAAGTAAAACGTAGGACCAGGCCTTCAGTATTCCAAAGAAGTGTTGCCGTCAGGCTCATACAGATAATCCCTGAATACCAAGGCAAAGCAAGCTTTGGAAACAAAGCATTTCAATTAAGAGTCGGTGGGTCTTCAAACAAGTATCAAAGCTTGGACTTCCTACTTAAAAGCAACTTAGATAAGCGAATTGTCAAATTACACGGCAATTTAACGCTCTTTACTCCATATGGGGTGGTACCAAAAGCACTCAATATGTTTGGCCTAAGGCTTAGTTACTCAAGGGCCCTAGATAGCAAAATCAATTTAAAAACTGCAAGTACCTTAACTAACAAAGCTGAGCTTTCTCAGGTTAAAACAAGCATAGACTTGATATACTCCTACACACGGTTCAGGAAAGTTCCCGAGCTTATGGTTTATATCCGTGCATACAGCAACACTGTCGACAATGTCACTTTGTTTGACGAAAAACCAGAAATCCTTGATGAAATCGAATTAACAAAACAAGGATATACCTTAGGTGGGTCTTTATCATTCGCGGTAAATCGGACCATTCAAATTGGATTGGATTTGCTCCTACCAATCAAGCAAACTCTGAGCATTAGCTCAAAGTCCGACTCCAGTGAATCGAAGGGTGAGCATAGTATTTTTGATAAGGCCTTATTTCTGAAAGCACAGCTATCTCCCTATATTGATTTTTCGACGGGGATAACCCACAGAAATGAGGAATTTATTGACTTAGACAATGAAATCAAACGGTCTTTTGAAGACTCCGTAGCATGGGCAAACTTCGGGCTACTTTTCTAGAATCGTAACTCCAGACAATCATTTATATATTTCCACATAAAAAATCATACTCTTATTAAAGGATGAAAACCTATATACATTGCAGTACTATAAAATTCCCCCTCAATTTTTTACGCTAGATTTCCGATACTAAATGCACTAGCCTGGTCTCTTTAGAGCAGAATGACATTCTGTGATCATATCAGGCTAGGTTAGGTTCATCCTGGGTTATCAACAACCTACGCCAATTTGTCATTGAAGAGAGTGCCTTACAAGGTACGAAAAGGGGGATCATGAGAGAGGGTACTATTTGTCCACTCAGTTCCACTTAAGCTTATCTCGAAAGGTCGGGATTTTATCCAATGAATTCGTATTTGAGAGCAACAACAAGGCCATATCACCTGCTATTTAGGGTAACCGTAGTACTGCTTACCTTAAGCCTAAGCATGAGTTGCCATCACGAAAATGAAACCGACTATTTTATCGACTCCGAGCGAGAGCTAATTATCAACTTGGCTGAGCCATCATTTAATCTCAGCAATTTGCCTACGCTTTCATTTTTTCAGATTGATTCAAACGGTATGCCGGTAGCAGTTTCTGGAGAATATGTGGATTCAGCCAAGCAACTAAGGCTGGAGCTAGATTTAGAGCTTGCTCTTGGTACAGACCTTAGCAAGGCGGATCAAATCGTAGGGATCACCCCTGAGACAAACACCAGCTTACTACAAGAATCTTCTTGGCACGGGGAAACTTTAAGGTCTTTAAGATTTGAATTAAGGCCTGAGCTTGACAATCTTGCAAGCCAGACTGTTTGGCATGGGCAAGATACTGTTCCCATTAGTCATCTAGAGTTTGCTTCCAACTCTTCAGAGATCAACGCTGAATTAAACATACAATTGATAGAAGTGGGCTATGCTAAGGTGTTTGCATTCGACTCCCTTGGACAAGCAATAAAGGGTGCCATACTCACTCCTATTCTCGAATCTAACACGGACCTCGGCTTTGGGCCTGTAAGCCTCAGCCTTCATGACCCTTACCGTCCTGTTCGCTCAATAACTAACGAAGAAGGTTATAGCCAAGTTGGTCCCTTGTACATTGGTGATGAAAATGCCCAGTTTCGAGTCCATGCATGGGCACCTGGCTTCTGTAGTTACGTTTCCGAGCCTATTCTATTTTCAGAAATCTCCGAGGAGAACAGTCCAAAAATCGTTCTAAATAAGTGCACAAATGAGTTAGAAGGCCCCTTTAAAATTGCATTCGCTGAGGAAGAAAGCACGTTTAAAGAGTTCTATGACCTCATTGAGTATGATGTTGCCTATACTAATCAGGACCAGATAAAAATAAGACTTGATCATCTAGACGAACTACCTAGGTCAGGGTTTTCTATCAAGGTTTATGAAAGTTTTGCCTACCCATTTCAATCAGCTCCAATTTTTGAGCACTCTTATGAAAAATTTGAGAGTAAAATTTCGATCCCAACTCCTATCGCTTTTACAACAGGTAGCGCTCTAAGCGGCTCTTTCACTGTAGAAGTGATACCAAAGGAGCCAAACCAACCTGAGCAAAGTATGCGTCTTTTAGCAAAAAAGAGTATCAGCAGACCTGGCCTAGATTACTTAAATTCTCTTGTTATAAGTAGTCGCAACGGAAATGAAAATATTATTTCTGGCAGCGAAGCAGGAGAGTTTGTTATCAACAGCGAAGGGTGCAATGATGGGGATTCTCTAGGATTTATTAATACGCTTCAGGATGCATTTTTTTCATTGTGTAAGGATGGCAAAGCGGTTTTTAAGAGTGTCGATGTTAGGTTTTTAAGAGATGAAGATAAGCAAGGTAGCTATGAGCGTGTTAAAATTTATCTGAAAGATAGGTATAACAACATAAGTGAAGATGACCCAGACAATAGAAACGAGATACAAATTTTCGTGGATTACGGAGCACCAGAAATCGACGAAGTCAACCTAAAGATGGGAATCCAATTAGGCTTTTATCAAAGGGATTTAATAGCCGGATCCGGGAGTAACCTTGACCCTTACTTATTTTCAACGGACCGTACTTTAGAACTACAAGCCAGCAATTTGCAGGATTACAGTTTTGGCTTTACCAGGCCATCAAATTGTCGACTAACCAATGGCAGTAGTCAGGATGGACAAGAATTTTCAAACCTCGGTTTACAGATTTCAGAGTTTGCGATTGGTCCTGCAACATCAAGCTCAGACCAGGTGAACCCTTGTCATAATACAGAGAATACGAATTTAATAAGCTTAAACAGTGACATGTTTGTTTTCCCAGCAGAACCAGGACAAGATGCTTTTTTTGAGTTTAGAGTCATAGATCTAGCAGGGAATATTTCAAACTCATACTCTGCAAAAATACCCGCATGTTCGGATTCGCTTCCAATTCAAACCCATGCTTGTTGGAAACCTTAGGGCAATTTTTTCCTAATACTTACCCATATTGAGAAGCTAATTCTGCCTTCTTTACTCACCTTGCCCCTATGCTAAAATAGAGTAAACCTTATCGTATACCTGGAGATGCTCTTGCTCTCTCTTTTAAGACCAAAAGACATCAAGCTTATTAGTTTACTTTGTCTTTGCTTTTTTGTGTGCGAAGGCGCTTTCGCTCAATCAAAGCGCTTTCGTAAAGCAACTGAAGATGATGACGAAGTTGTAAAAAACAAACTATTTCCCAAGAAAAAGAAGATTGAACTAGCTGGGCCCGATTTAGGCTTAATCCTGAACCAGTCTTATATTCAAAGCTTTGTGCTGCATGCAAATTTGAACTACTACTTTGATGAAGAGTGGGGCTTTACTTTGGAAGGGCTCTTAGCTCTGAATTCTGATAAGTCTGAGCGTTACTGCATTGAAAGGTTTTACAACGATTTTCTCAACCAAGTAGGATCTTCTTGCCCAGTTCCGGGACAAGATCCTGCAGGTCCCTTGTACACCACAGACGGCAACGGAGACCCGGCACCTATCAAAGGGGCAAGTTTTGGTCCTGCCTACGTCCCCATCAGAGAACTTGGAACCATCTTAACGGGAGCAGTGGTATGGAACCCCGTTTATGGAAAACAGCTTGCCTTCCTTTCGAACACTGTCTACTTTGATCTGTTTTTAACCATGGGGGGAGGGATCACCCAATCCACCTATTACCCAAAACAAATCGTACTTCGCAACGGAGAAATTTCAAGGGGAACAGCACCTCCACCTGATGAGATCAACGATCTATTATGTACGGAGGGTAATATTCCTGGGGCTTGCCCAGAGCTAGACGGGAGCCACAACGCATTCATTGGAGATGCTGGCAGGCCTGATCCTGTAACCGAGTCTACCCCCACCATAACCCTTGGTGTCGGTCAAAAGTTTCATTTTAAAAAACGATTCAATTTCAAGGCAGAAATCAGAAATTATACCTTGTTAGGTACAGCTGCCGGGTTCGATACTTTCTTCATGACCTGGATCGGTGTGGGCGTTCGATTCTAGAAAGTTTCCAATAAAATCTATTCTTTTCTGGACAGTGTTGGCAACGTCCTGGCCGACTAAATGTGAAATTGCCTGAGGTACCAGGGTAGGGTTGTTTTTTAAGTAGATAATCTTCTTTAAGAGCTTTGGGGAAGGACTCATTTTTTTAACTTGCTTATCTTTTGGTTGAAAATAAAAGGAGGTTACAAATGAAAACCCATGATCTATCAAGACAAACTGTCCATCAAACTGCATAAGATAGTTGTCGAGGTTTCGATCAACATTATCGATAATCCAATCAAATAACATAACGTCTTGGGAAAGAATAGTGCGTCCTTTAGGCTTAGAAAGTTTACGGCGTTTAATGGGAAATCGAGGGTTTATGGGGGATAGCTTTCTTGCGTTATATGATTTTTTCACAAAGTATTGAAGGGAACCAACCTTTTTATCTTGGGGCACGATAACCTTAGTGATCGGAACTAGGTTCATATCAAGTAACCTATCCATATGGTATGCAGCAACCTCATTTTTATGGTTTGCAGCAATATACGCAAACAAATTTGACTGAACTCGGCGAAAATTTAGAATAGCCTTAGGCTTGAAAACTCCAAACACCTGACCAGGCATCTCTACCTTAAAGCTTTTTGAGATCCCACCTCCCAAGGGAGAGAAACCAACGATCGCTTCAGGGTGCATAAGCTCGTAATAGATATGAGTTTCCAGCCGAGAAGCAGCTTCCTCAAAACCTCTTTTTCTCAGCTCCCATAGGGCTTTTTGCAAGCGGTTTTGCCCAATGAGTTTCGCTATGCTCGGGTCATTTAGATGGAAGTCTTCGAAAATTTTAAAATGGCTCTCATTCAAGATGAATTGCATTTGGCTATTATTGCTGGGTAGTTGGGGCTTTGAAGGCTCAATATCTTTATTATGAAGGGTACTTTTTAGGACAAAAAGACCGTCCCCCTCCGGTACTGAATAGCGCATGACCTCTAAATAATATTCTTTTTTGTACGAAGATTTTAGCTCTTGAACACCATTATATAGGTCAACCGCTTCGATCTGATAATATTGTCCTTCGAGTAAGCCTATCATATACTCTGTCTGCAATACCTTATAGGGGTGAGCGACTGTTTGCATCATATATTCATTCCGATACCCTAAAGTATGCTCTTGCATGCTTTTAGCCATAAAACTTAGGCCATCATTGAATTGATTGAATGAGCCAAGCCTCATATTCAGCAAGCAGGTCAGCTTGGCGTCATACTTTTCCTTTACATTTGCAAACATAAACCTAAGATCAATCATTTTTCTGTTTAGTAGGAGTATCGACTCCTCCAGTTTGTCTATAGGCCTGACATTGGAAAAAGCAGCTTCTTGTTGCTTCCAAAGGAGGTTGATTATTTTTTTTATCTTTTTTTTATATTTTTTGTTTGATCCAAGCTTAGATTCATGGGACCAATCCTTGTAGATTTGCTTAGGTAGTGTCTGATCGGAAACGCACCGCCGCCATGGTGCGTAGGGCTTAGAGCACTAAAACCTTCACCGAATTTCCCCA
>JABSRF010000147.1 GCA_013215275.1 Oligoflexales bacterium
CTGGGGAAATTCGGTGAAGGTTTTAGTGCTCTAAGCCCTACGCACCATGGCGGCGGTGCGTTTCCGATCAGACACTACATAGGATTCAACCTGCTTTGGACTGGCGCCTGGGTAGGTTGTAAATATATCGATAATATCCAAGTCCACAGGTGGGTAGGCTTCTCTACGGATGTCTAAAGAACAAAAAATTCCTAAGCCCAGAATGAGGACCGTTAACAAGTTGATAACAATCGAATTGTTCAAAATAAATTTGAGAGGGCCCAAACCTATGCCTTTGCCTGAGATCAATTAATCCTACGGTGTAAGCGAACTTGTGCTTATCCACCCTACGATTCGGCAAGTGGATTATTGAGCTTAGCTTGGGTTATTGGGTATTTTGAAAACAAATGCAGATTATTTTAAAGAAAACGAAATCATTGCATCTTTATGATGCCCCTCTTTTTGACTCCTTATGGATTGGGGCAAGGGCCTAGGTCAATTTCAGGAAAGAGTCTTCTGAGCGGATCATCTTGTCTTCGACCATTAGACTCTATAATCTCTCCTGATGCGATGGCTTCCATGTAGCCAGCAATGGTGTGATGCACTGGATCTGCTCCGATGATACCCCAGAAGCGATTTTTCTTTAATTTTTTTACAAACTCTTTGGCATCGTTTTTTAGATGAGACATAGCGATTAGCTTTCTACACTCACTTTCTAATTTTTTGAGTTCCTCAATTCGATTATCAACGCAGACATTTCCCAAAATTTTTCTTTTAGTTTCATTGTCAATTTCTTTGCGTTCCTTGGTAATATCTTCGATGAGTTTAATGACAACCTCCCATCTTTTAGTGATTTCTTTTCTTGGATCATGCAGGTTTATCTTACGATTTTTATACTTTTCCTTTAATAGGGTATACCTTTGGTTAAGGTCCCGTTTTTTCTTGGGTAAAGCCTTATATATCTTGATGATCGTCTCTCTTTGAAATTCTTGTTTTTCTAGATTAAGCAAGTCAAGGAGGCGATTTTTTGCTGCGATTAGCTTGCTTCTAAGATTAATTTTCTTTTCCCTTAGATTGCTATCTCCAAATTTTAATAGATCATCTGAGCCCTCAAACAATGGATCTTCGTAGAGGTCAAATAGGGCACTATCTATTTCTGAAATAGCTGATCTAATGTTTTTGTATACGTCATTAATTCTTGAATCCCTCGAGTTGTACTCTAGGTCAAGGTAACGGATTCCGCGCTCATCTGCCTTCGCATTGGTATAGAGTGCTTCCAGTCTATTTGCATACTCGAGGGGCTCGATATAGGAGTTGCTTTCAGTTCTGATGATCAAATTTCGGCAGCTACCGTCCAGCATGAGATGGATTGCTGATACTCCGTGGAGGCCATGCTTTCCAACAAACTTTGTTATGATGTTAGCCATCTCGTTGTGGCCTTTGTCCTCTAACTCTGAAACCAAGTTGGTCAGGGCAGGCTTGCCTATGCCAGATGCTCTTGCTGCAGTCTCAATGGTCATCTGCTTGATATGATCGAACTTATCAAGGTCTTTCGATGTTAGCTCCCGCTCTAGGAGGATATCACGAGTCTGTTTGTGACCCTTGCTTTGTTTTGGAAAATGGGAGACGTTTGCATGAAACATCGAATTAATCTGATCGACGATTTCATTGTGCTCATTACCCGTAATCTTATCGTCTGATATCCTTGCTCTAAGGATCACCCCCTTGAACCTCCAAATATAGCCGTCATCGTTAGGGTACACATCCCCGTCAACCATATTTTGTTCTTCGTTGGGCGTCTTAACAAAGATTCGCTTTATGGTTGCATAGGCACCATTTGTTCTCGTTCCACTGGTCCCTTGGCCTATTTCAGTTTGAACATGTTTAGTTTCTCTGGAGACTGCAATATCTGCATTGGTTGAGATCACCTTTGCCTGTCCGTGGAGGTACTCATAGGACAGGCCAGCCCAGTGTTTTGAGTTTATGCATGGAACCTTTGCGACCCCAGCATAAAATTTCTTTGCCGGGACATCTATTTTTTCAAGGTAGGTCAACAAGACTCCCTTCTTGCCTAAGGCATCACGTTGAATAATCGCGATATCAAGCAGATTTTCAGCTTCCCTCCTTCCCACAATGTTCGCTGTCACTGAAAAATCAAGGGGAAGCACACCGCCATTCATCAGGAGCATGTATGTATCCACGGCCTTTTGATTGTCGAGGTCAAAAATAAAGGTTTGTCTCATTGCTAAGGCTACTGTCGATGCTTGGGTCAGCTGGGGGCCTACCGCATTTATGGTCGAAATAAAGGTCCCTAACTCTGTAATTTCCTCAGGCCTTAAGGTGACTTCTAGTTTATTTGCTGGGAGTTTGCGTACACCAATTTCAAATGAGCCTGAAACGGTTCCACTGATGCCTATTTTTGCATCCAGACCAGGGATAGCCTGAACGCCCATCACAATACTACCGTTAAACGTTCGTTCAACTGTTGTGATGACTTCTTCGCCCATGTGCCACTTGTGCGGTTTTAGGATGTCTGGAAACTTTTTGGTGTCGAATTTTTCTGGCACTCTTAGCAGGGCAATTTTATCACCGCTACCATCCTTGAGAAGCTCTTGAGCTCTATGAAGGTGGGTATAAAACCGGTGGATGCTCTTTGACCCCTTGCTAACCCCTGCTCTAAAGCCCATTCCTACCCCACTGGCAAAGGCTCCCCCCTGTGCTCGAAAGCCTTTGCTTTCGGTGTCGATGACTTCAATAAAGTGCTTGTTCTTAAAGAAATCTTTTTCTGCAATAAACTTAGCTATGGCATGGTCAACTTGATTAATTTTGTCCTCTAATCTGGTCACCTCATCGTCCATGTAACGAACTCGTTCACCATTATTGGCACGCTTTAATAGCTCTAGAAGCTTTTTAGTGACCTTTAACTCATTCTGTATGAAATTCTTTTCCAGGGTGTACTGGGCAACAAACTCGTCAACAAGGCTATCGAAGTTGCCTTCGTATTTATGTAGATAGGAGGTGATGCGATCTTTTGAAAGGGTGATGACTCCACCGGTTCCCACTTGATTTCCGTTGGCAAATACTGCATTTAACGAAGCACCAAACTGAACATAACTTTTCCATCCAGCAACAAAGGTTCCCACACCGAGTGCAGATAAACCCAACTGTTGTTCTTCCATATTGTAGAGGCTGGTGTAACCGAGTCCGGTCCATCCATTCAAAATGGTGAACCATAGACCATGACTTGACTGGCCATCTGTAATGCCAAATGAGCCACCAGTTCCCCTTCCACTGGTATTGAGACCAGCAGACAAGCTTCTCTGGTGCTCTTCGCTAAAATGATTGGTACTAATTCCGGCAGCAAGCGCTGAAAGAGAGTATGAGTAACCGTAGCTATTGGTGGGATTCACAGAGGGGCCACTGCCTGGGCCTAATGGGTTAATCCAAGTTAGGTGACCCATCAGCTCAAGCCACTTGGTTAGGGGGCCTAAAGAGGGGTCACCGGGATGGAAAGCCTCATTGCCATAGGGCCTTGCAATCAGAGAAGCAGGGTAGCGTCCAATGACAATATCTTGTCCACTTCGCAATCCAAAGCGCATATTGATGGTCGATGACTCACCATCTTTAAATGATTTGACCCGGTACAGGATTGCAGCAGCACCCTCAGGATATAATAATCCTCGCTCCATAGCTTCAGCGAGGGTCAACAAACGCTCTTGACCCTGTATCCCTACCACATAGTTCTTCATTTCCTCAATGCACTGCCCTCTAGCATTGTAGAGGTTATTTAAGATCTCATTTCTAGTTGCCCCATCTGGTTCGTTGAGAACGATAGGCTGATCAGGGTGAGCAAGGCTGATTCCTGGTAGCTCGTTGTCTGTATTTGGACCAAATACAGGGACATGAGGGGGAGCTTCATCTTCGTCTTCACTATCACTTCCATTTCCAGATTGATGCTCCGATGGTTCTTGCTCGGATGGCTCTCGTTCGGATGGGTATTGCTGAGATGGATATCGCTGAGACGGGTATTGCTCATAAGCATCGTAAAAGAGGTCTTCATCGTCCTCCCCCTCCTGGTTGAAAGATATATCAGAAAGGGAATCGGCTGATGAAGAATTGAACAGCTCATCTTCTTCTTCTTGCTCGAGGATGATATCTGTTCTTACTCTAGAGTTTGAGCTGCTATAACTAATGCTAGGACCTAAAAGAAAAAATAATATCAAAAAATTTTTCCTATGATCAAATTTTTGAATCATCATGACGATCCCTAACAAAAAATAAGCAGTTTATTTCCGAGCTAACAATAGAGGCCTGGTTTGCAAGTAGCCTATAATGGCCATTTTTAGCCTAGAAAAGCTGATCCGTAAAGTGATGGTTTATAGTTTGGTAGGAGTCATCACTTTGTACTCATTGGAGTTGCTTATGATAACCGTTAAAAATAATGGTTATTGTATGGTGCATAAAAAATCAGCTGCCTAGGTTTGACTTACTAAATATCGTTCGCTCCTAATTTTCAATTGTGAAAATTAAATGAGAAAATAATTCTTATCTTTTTCTGTATAACACCGGGTAATGGCTTTTTAAGATGAGATGGTAAAAGTAATACTTATAAATTCGAAATGCTTATAAGTATATTGACAGTAGTATATTTAGTAACTACCTTGGTCAATCGATGCTTTGCTTGCCGTTTGTTTACTATTTTTTGTTTACATTGACTCAAATGCATTACCAACATAACAAATTGGACGAGGTCCATAAAGATGAAAAAATCACAATCCTTGTACATATTACTAAGCACTTGTTGGCTGATGGCAACTATCATCCTTTTAACGTTAGGCTCAGCTATATCAGGGTTTTTCACAAGAGAGCAAGAATTTAATTTCCATTTAAATACCTTGGCAAAGTTAAATGCGACGGTGATGTCCATGGAAACTCGTAGCCTTCAGTTATTTTTGAATGAATTGATCAATAAGACCGTTGTGATTGATACCTCGTTAGTCATGATGATGTTAGGCTTAACCTTCGTTATTTTGTTTGGGTTGAGTTACCTTATCTACAGTTTTTTCTACCAGAAACAGACTGCTTTGGAGTTGTCGATACCCGACTTTGAGGAAAAGGTTATTCAAGAAAAAGAATTCTGTTTTGAAGCAGAAGATCATAATAAGCAGAGGCAATTTACAACTGCCATCAACGATTTAAAAAATGCGACGGATGCATTAGCAAAAATGGTAGGCAAGGGATCTATTGCTGAGATTGAAGGTGATTTAGCGAGGTTTGAGCTTCATTACAATCGTATTGTTCAAATCGCAGCTTCGGGAAATCTTATTTGTAATGAGATAAAGGGGGTTCATAAGTCCCTTGCTAAGGTAAGCCAACGGCTCCAACGACTTGCACACCAATGTAGAGATAGTGCAAACTTCTCAGCTACGACTCAACTAGAATGGAAACGAAATATCATGATTAACAATTTGAGGCAGGTCAAAGAAAGCCATGATAAGGTACAGGATACTGCAAATCATATTAGTTCTATTCATAAAGCAAGCCAACGGCTCATACGTGAGGTGTTTGAGGTTGAAAAAATATATTCAGAACGAAACTTAAGAATATCTAGTCATCTTACTACCATTCAAGAAGGAGCGAAGCCTGGTTTCAAGGAGGTGGATCATATGGTTACTTCCGTGAGCAACATGAAAGACCTGGCAACTGGGGCAAGTAATTTGGTGAGTGGTTTGACTCAAAGGTCTGAGGCAATTATGAGTCTTGTTCATATAGTCGGTGATTTAGCAGAGCAGATAAACCTTCAGGCTCTCAATGCCTCGGTCGAAGCTGCTAAGCTGGGGAATCAGGGCTTGGGTTTTTCAGAAATAGCAGAACGCTTATGTAAGCTAACCTCAAGATCCAGCGTAAACTGTCAGTCAATTACTGAGCTCTTATCCACGATTCAAGATGAAACCAGCAAAGCTGGGTCTCAACTCGGGCTTGTTTGTGAGGCGATAGAGCAAGCGTTCACGTCTGTTAGCCAGTGTGGAAACACTTATAGGAAAGCTGTATCAGAAACAAAATATGCTGCCTCTGAGTTGCACTTGCTAGAAAATGAGTTTACAATTCATTTAAATAAGCTTCAGGAAGTAAACAAGATGGGTGAGCAATCTACCAAGTTTTTTGAGAAATTGACAGACTTGCTTGCTAGTGACGATAAAATGAGTAATCGTATCAGTGAAGAAACTAACAAGCTGACGGCCCACTCAGACCGCCTTTCGACGCTCCTGGCTAAGCAGTTTCACGAGTTAAACCATTGTGAGAAAATGCTGCTGGATGCGATGAATCTTATGCATGAGCTTGAAAATCAAGCTGCGGAAAACAAGCATGCAACCTTAAGCCTAAGGGCTGCTTTGGAAGAAATTGATACAGGCGAACGTGCCATACCATTAGATGATAAGAGCCAAAGAATCGCTAGTCGGCACCTAACGCTTCTTAAAAGCTCGACTGAAACCTTGGAGCATTTACGCCTTCCCCCACAAGTTTTAAATTAACAGGGTTTACTTATGAGTCGTAAATTGTCCCCTTCTCGAGAGCCAAAAGTAGGCTTAGACGAGCCATCCTACCTCGAAGAGAGGGAATTTCTTCGTCAGTCCCAAGCAATGCCAAAAGCACAGGGACACGGGTTCAAAGTCTTTGGCTTCGGAACGTTGTTATGCCTGCTTATCTTGGGAATGTTTTCATTAGGTTTTGTTTTAGGTCAGGAATGGGGGCAAAAAAGAAGCGATCTACATTGGATGAGCCTAAACCTAAAAAATGAGCAGCAGATCAAGGCAGTTGGAGATAATTCATTCGGGCAGGGAGCACCTCAGGTGCATGCTGCCAACCACGAAACCATGTTAAGGGATATAAAAGCCGGGCTGGTTCAAATGCATGAAGTAGGTGAGGAGCTTAAGCTCAAGCTGATCAACACCCATGAATTGTACGCCAGTATGATTGGGCTGCCAGAGCAAATGAGAAGCCTCGAAAGTTTAATGAGGCAATGGGAAGCAAATAAAATAAGCTTAGTACAAGACCCATGCCCAGCTTCAAATACCCTTCCTCGAATGCTTCCTAGTCATGTAAAAACCGCAACCAAGTAGGTGCCCTATGGAACTTAAGGTTCACCCACCTTCACCAAACTTGTTCGTGCAAGGAAAGCTGAAGCCATTCCCAACAGGGAGGTGGAGAGGAATCGCATGCTTCGTAAGGGAATACGCTAGGCTTTATCAGCAAGTGATTAGCTGCCGAGTAGCCTATGTTGTTGCCATATTGTTCTTTGTGATCCACTCACAGTCAAGCTTTGGGAGTGCTGGCAGCTTTTTCGTAGGTGAAGAAACCAAAAAAAAGGTTTGGTTTTGGGAGCAGGTTTTTTCCTTCTATACTAGCAATCAAGTGCTGGTACACGACCTTAGCAAGCCTCATATGATCATCGACATCATATCTAGAGATATTGACCCTCATGCAGCTAAGAGTGTCTTTGACAAAGAGGTTGAAAAGTACCTGAAAAGATATCGATTAGGCCTTGATCGTTTTAAGCAACACCAGCATAAAGCCATTTTGATGGGAAGTATAGAGAAGAGGCTGTACCAGGTTTATGCTCAGGAGCCTAGCAGCCTCAAACGCCTTTTTGATGGAAAGGTGATCCTTCGATCGCAGCTGGGCCTTGCTGATCGGTTCACAAAAGCAGCTGCCACTGCGGAAAATTACCTCCCTTATATGGAAAAAATATTTGTATCTGAGGGGATTCCTCGTGAGCTGACCCGCATTGCTTTTGTCGAGTCTATGTTTCAGCTGAACGCGCTTTCAAAAGTTGGAGCTAAAGGGGTTTGGCAGTTAATGCCAGCGACTGCTAGAAAATACATAAAAGTGAATAAGTTTATCGATGAACGTAACTCACCTCTCAAATCCACCATGGCGGCCGCCAGATTCCTGAGAGACAACTATGAAAAGCTTCAGAGCTGGCCGTTAACCGTGACTTCGTATAATCATGGAGTTTACGGCATGTTGAGGGCTGTTAAGTCCTCAGGAAGTAAAAACCTTGAGGTGATCACCCAGAGATATCGTTCACCAAGCTTTAAATTTGCTAGTAAAAATTTTTATGCAGAATTTATAGCTGCTAAAAATGTTTATGAAAGGACTTTTCAGCAGCAGTCTAAGCTGAAGGACAATCCACTTGGGATTGTGAAGATTGATCTTCCAAGCAAGCTTGCTGTTTCCCAGCTTATTCGTTATACGCCTGTTACTGAATCATTGATGCGGCGCTTCAACCCTTGTTTGCAGCCCCTTGCTTATCAAAAGAGGTATAGGACAGCCCCAATTTTGAGGGGATATTCTATTTTTGTGCCATCAAGGATGGCACAACAGGTCAAATCAAGGTTGAAGAAAATAAAGCTCTAATATTTTGATAGCTTTATCTATCTATTGAGAGTTTTGCAGAACCTTAAAAAAACAATCTTTATAAGCTTCACCTAGAAGTTCAATGCCACTCTCAGAAAACTTTTTCAAAGACTTTTTATGGTTGGCATTATACTTTCTAATGCGCTTATTGATGTCTGGTAATGCTTGATACAACTCAAACCCATTGCTAATTCCAATTTTTGCGAGTCGATTGACAATCTTTTTTCCTTGTTTGAGGTCTTTTCCATGCTCTAAGGTAACTCCAAATAAATATTCTACCCACTATTCATGTGTGATCAGAACGCTATATTTTGGTAGAAACGGAT
>JABSRF010000148.1 GCA_013215275.1 Oligoflexales bacterium
AAACTTCACATGAAGTTGAGCAATATTTAGACAGGAATATGCAATTGGCGATATAATTCTGTCGAACTCAGGTTATTCCTAACGCATTGAGTCCAGGGAACAAAAATGACTGGCTAAGTTGCAATGTAACGCCTCTTAATTTTAGTGCAACGCAAAGCATTGAAGGTCCTATTCAAGAAGGGCCCAAATTCTCAGAGGATGACATCGTCTCAGGAATACACTCTCTGGCATATCTTTGGCTTTATTCTAAGTGAATCATCCAAGGCAAGCCAAGTCGGGTCATTCCCCCGAACGGAGTGAGGATTAGGGAATCTCCTCCAAATCAAATGTCTTTTGAGAAGAGGTTTAAGAACGCTCAAAGGTATACTTTATCAGCTGGTCCAATACCATCGCAGATGCTTCTGAGTTGGGACTGCTTTAATCGAACTGCATCAACGGTCTCAAGACCTTTTGGAAGCCTCATTTCTGGATTGATAACGAGGGTTTTCACAGCATCCCAATCCTTTTGATGGCATGCAATTGAGAGTAAGCTTAAACCATCATCGCAGATCTCGTTAGGGTCATGCCCCTCAGCGACCATGGTCATAACCACTTGCCAATTATGTTGTTTTGCGAATTGGTGTATGAGGCTAGCGTAACATGGCTGTGCGCAAGTATTAACCATAAAGGTTAAAACGCATTCGGAAAAAAAAAGCTTCATGGAGCACCCTTTTTTAGTAACCAGAAACTGAATGATTACAGCTTATGCTAGCTTTAAGTTGGAGGGTCCATATACCTGATGTCAAATTCAATGTCAAGTACCTCCTAATTGTGGTAAGTGTATCGGCCTCATGCTTGTGTATACCAAGCCAAGCTTTGTTATAAAAACGAAAACTCACTTAAAGGTTTGTATGAGTAGCCGGAATCAGAAAAAAAATAATAAAATTCATGTGCTTAGTATATCCCAGTCTATGGTGGTCGCAGCCTATAGAAGCTTCTTTTATCAACTTGCGAACCTGGTTTCACCCTCGGAAGGCCCTATTGAAGTTGCTCTTGGCATCGTAGCTCCAGACCGATTTATTGAACTGGGTGGTCAGTTAAGATCCTGCGAAGAGTTTCAGCTTCCTTTCAGTCACAGTAGTTTAAATAGAATGGGAAAGGTTCTCAAAGCACGTAGGTTTCATGTACAAACGGTGCTTTTTCGGGGCCTAGGTAAAACAATAAAAGAGTTCTTGAGATCGAATGAAAAGGGGGAAAACCTTATTTTCTGTATGGCAGAGCCTTACTCCATAACCAGTTTGTTCGTTTGGTTGACAGCTTTTTTCGTTAAAAGAAACCAGTTTAAGTTCTATTGCATTGCTACCCAAAATATCTATAAAGACTTTCCCTGGCCTATTAAACTAATTCAAAGATTTGTCCTGAAGCGTTGTGATGGCATCTTTGCTTTGGGCCAGGAGCATGAAGCCGTTATTCGCAAAAACGCTTATGATGGTCCATTTTTTTCCTTCCCTCTTTGGTTTAATAGCGAATTGTTTAGGAAGAGGAGTTTAGCAGAGTGCTCACAAGCATTCATGCAGCATAGCTTACCAAATTTAGAGGGGCGTAAGGTTCTTGGTTTTTCAGGTTCGCTAAAGGAAGAAAAAGGAATCTTGGATTTGCTGACCTTTTTAAAGATGAATCAACAAAACCTTAAAGAACGGTATGCTTTTTTTGTTTGTGGCTCAGGACCCTTGGAAGCGGAGGTGGAAAAAGCATGCAAGGAATTGATAGGTTTTGGGATGATGGCTCACTTTTTTGGGCCATTGTCAGCTGACGAGATGCCGTACTTCTTTAGTGTGTGTGATATTTTAGTGGTGCCAAGTAGAACCAGAAGGAATTGGAAAGAGCAGTTTGGAAGGATCATCATTGAAGCAAAAGCATGTGGCTGCAGTGTCATAGGTTCTGACTCTGGGGAAATTCCCGTTGTGATCGATCACCCAGACTACATTTTTTCAGAGGGAAACTTGAGAGAACTTGGGCGTGCGATAGAGCATGCAGCCTCCGATCTTAGCCTCCCTGAGTTCAAAAAACAGCTAATGCAAAAAAACTTTGATAAATACTCCGACAAAGCATTGGCAAGCCAATTCTATGAAACTATAAAGGCCCTATAGTCCTAGGATCTTTTTTGTAGATTTGATTGGAACCGTAAGGATCAAGGAAAGAACGTCATGCTCTCCCATCTTTTCGAGAGTTTGTGAAACTCTCCGGTGCTAAAGATGCTTTTGATGATTGGATCAAGCTGCGCTTCACGATGAGATGTTGAAATTACGTAGATCAGATTCTGCTTGTTGCTTCAGAAGTGAAAGCTGCTTAATACAAGATTCGGTTTCAGAAATCTTTCTATAGACAAATAGATCGACCGCCTCTTCCCTAGCAAAGTCAAGGCCATCCAGTATGGCTTGCTGGATAATGATTTTTGACTCTAGTTGTTTAATCCTAGAGCTAACAAAATCCTTCATTAGAGGGCTCAAAATGTACTTTTGATAGGGTGAAAGCATGCTCTGCAAAAAAACACGAAAACCCGTGTTACGTTGCTCGCGATTGAATTCCCCATCCATGGAGTTGTTCTTAGTTAAAACTAACTTCTTTGACTGCATATAGTAACCCTCACAAAACCTCGATCTTTTAATTTCCGAAACATATGCAATCATTATGCCAGCATGGTTTTTGCCTAGCAGATCCTCGGACTCCAAATTGAGTAGGATGTTTATCGATTCAGTGTAAGCCTTAGGTGTAGCTATTTTTGCACAGAGAGGCTAGCGTCGACTTGCTTTGAGGGTGCCTAATACAATTAATGAGGTTGGTTGCTCATAAAAATCCCTAAAGGTATTCAGGGTTGTATCAGGGCGTTAACGTTACAATCCAGAGGACGAACCGTTACCACGCTTTGGCATATTTTTCTCCAATTGATATACCCCCGTCGATACAAGAAAGACTTGTTAAAAATTATAGTTTATTGTGTCCTCCTATCCAAAAGTTATGTGGGACTTGTCATTTGGCTGGCAAATTCTTAGAATCCATAACATTCATCATCATATCTATAAAAATCGGGATATCGGCTAAGTTTTCTGGATCCTTTTGAATCGCAAGCAAGTCGTAGAAAAACTTTGTACAAAGGGAGTGTACTTTCTTCATAGCAGTTCCATTCACGGAAGCTGTTATATGTGCCATTCTGGCAGCGTCTGTACCTAATAGAGACTTGTCAAAGTAGTCAGTGGCAAACCTTATTTGGTCTAAAATGATGTCGGCATTTGCTGTATTCCAGCCTTCCGTGCGGTATTTTACTCGATTGTGTTTGTCTTTATGGAGGACTTCATGCATGAGCATTTCGTCTAGCGCAGCTAAGCCATGCTCGCCCTTGATTCTCTTGATGGTGTCGACACTGGTGCCGCGAGCTGTGGCTGCAAGGTTAAAGATAAAGCTGTGGAGGCCTTTCCTGAGGAAGTGTCGTTCAGCTCGTTGTAACTGCTATGGGTTTGATTTTTATAAACATCCTCGAGAAGGTTGCTGATTTTTGGAAAATGTTTTTTTAAAAAGGCTATTCTTTCTGCTGGTCCAAGCGCTGCATCAATCAGATTGATCACTGTATCTGCATTCGGCCTTCCTGCTTCTTTTTGCGCGAGGCGTCTTATGGTCGTATAGCCAATCCCAGATTTTTGAGCAAGAGTGTGAAGAGAATAGTACTTGCTCTTTCTTAAATAATTTTCAATGACCTCTTCTATGTCATCTACTAGACTCACTATGACTCCCAATATATGGTTTTGCTTACCATTATTTCCATAATTTTTTATCTGCAGCATCCGACCATAACATCTTGAAAAAGTCTCCGCTTTAAAAAAATGGGAACTCTTCCGATACCCTTGTTAAGAGATCCGAAACCTTCTAGGACTGTGTAAATTATGGAGATGTTTAAAGCAATATTGCGCGAAGCTTTACAATCCAAATGCCATAAAGTTAGCTTGATAGATGGAAAAATGGTTAGCTTTGAGGGTTCTCAAGGTGAGAACCAACGTCAAGCCTATGGGACTGTGAAAGGCCGTTGGCTCAAAGAGCTTTTTAAAGCCTTATTTCCTAAAAATTACAAACAAATCGGAGCGGGAGAAACCTGTGTTGGTGGGTTTAGCTTACAAGGAATTGGAAAGGTTTCCATGATTGCCAGGGTGAGCCCTGAGAGTTCGATTTGGTTATTTATGCCACCGGATGGAGAGGCAAAATGCAAAATATTTTGGGACAAATTGCATGAGCAGCCTCCTGCTCCCAAGCCTCCTTCACCGCCTCCGCCTCCTCCCAGTACCAATGTGAGGCCCTCAGGCGGAATTCCAGTTCCGGAGCCTTGTGCCATGGCAGCAACGACCAATCCTGAATCACCACCTCCCTTAGATGGAGGGCCCGCATCGTCCATTCCATTTTCGAGTGGGCAACTCCCTATTGGGGGGCAGCAGCAAAAGCCTGGCGGGCAAGTTCAGTCACCAGGTCAAGCACCTAGTTCTGATGGATTTTCACTACAGGGAACTGAGTACTTGGACAAGCAAGACCAGCCAGAAGAGAGTGATTTAGGATTTAAGACATTGAGTCAAGGCGGTGACGCTGGATTCGACGCATTTACAAGCTCTGACCCAACTCAAAACGCAAACAATATTTCCCAGCAGAGTAGCCCGGATTTAGATATGAGTGGGCCAGGGGATTTCTCAAGTGCCAGTATGGGCAATGATTTTGCTCCAAACAGCTCACCAGAAGATGCTCCACCTGCTTCCGATGCTGGCGGATTTGCTTACAATAGCAGCGATATGTTTGGTTCAAGCTTGGCACAAGCTAATGAAAGTGGGAGTGCTTCCCAGCAGGATATGTTCAATGCAGGCCAGTCTGAACAGATTGGTCAAGCCGTAGCTGTAGAGGACCCCTTTGACCAAGCCGCCCTAGAGGATACGGTCACAGCTAGCACGCCTGGGTATTCAATGGACCAAAGCCTTGGTTCACAAGAAGGTCTGGGAGAGCAAAGGCCAACTGAAGCTGATTTACTACACATGAAGCAATCTATGAACACTGGGGCTCTTCCAGATCCAAGTTTGGGAAGCGAAGCACCTGTAGAACAGCCTAATATGCAACAGCCTGTTAACCACCAAGCGGTCTCGGTGATTCAGAGTAGCCCCCAGCCCAGCAGGGCTCTGGAAGTGGACTTCTCCAATGAAATTCCTGGAACCATATCTAAAGGCGACGGAAATAACCCGATCGATCAGATCTTAAGAGGGATGATTGAAAATAGAGCTAGCGACTTGCACCTTACCATTGGACAGCCAGTCATCTTCCGCATTGATGGAGATATCTGCCGGGCCAAAACCCCAAATTTAGACTCAGAAACTATGAAGTCATATATTTTACCCATCATGCCCAAGGTAAAACAAAATCATTTTGCCCAAACATGGGATGTAGACTTTGCTTATGAGGTTGCGGATTTAGGCAGGTTTAGGGTCAATGTTTTTAGAGACTACCATGGAGTCGGATCCGTGATGAGGCATATTCCCGATAAGGTGCTTACCGCAGATCAATTAGACCTTCCCGAATCCATCAGGAAGCTTTGCAAGTTATCGAAAGGGCTGGTGCTAGTGACCGGACCCACTGGAAGTGGTAAATCTACGACTTTAGCCGCAATGATAGATCTTATAAACTCCAGTCGCTCAGAGCATATCCTGACCATCGAGGATCCCATCGAGTTCGTTCATAAACAAAAAAAGTGCCTAGTCAATCAAAGAGAAGTTGGGAAGCACACCAATAGCTTTTCCACGGCATTGAAGGCTGCATTAAGGGAAGATCCTGATATTGTCTTGGTTGGTGAGCTAAGAGACCTAGAGACGACCGCAATTGCTTTGGAAACTGCAGAAACGGGCCATCTTGTTTTTGGCACACTTCACACCAACACTGCTATTTCCACCGTGGATAGGATTATTGATCAATTCCCAGCAGATCAGCAAAGGATCATTCGAAATATGTTGGCCTCATCTATGAAGGGGGTCATTGCTCAGTCTCTTTGTAAGAAAAAACAAGGAGGCCGTTGTGCTGCCTACGAAATACTGATCCCTAACGATGCGGTTGGGTCTATGATTAGAGAGAGCAAAAACCACATGATCAGCAATCATATGCAGACACAGCAAGCGGATGGTAACACTCTGATGGCTGAGTCCTTAGCTCGCCTTGTAGCAGAAGATCAAGTTGGTTACTGGGAAGCATGGGCCAAAGCGATCGACAAGAGGGGGTTTGAGGAATACGCCAAACGAAAGCGTATATCCCCGCCGCCACCGCCTTAAATCAAAGAAGAAAATTTTTTTCAGCCTGGGAACCAATATTTTATTTTATTTTTCTCAAATTTGAGTATATCTTCTTGCGTCTTCCTTGCATCCAGGGAAGGCATCTAAAATGAAGTTCAACGAGAGATGAGCATTTCATAGATTTTATTGTCCTGAGAGGAGCGATTTTTTTATGCCAGGGATTGTATTTAAGCCAGGTGAACCTTTAGATAAAGTATTGAGAATTTTTAAAAAACATGTTGAAAAGTCTGGCGTTATTGGAGATCTCAAGAAGAAGGCTCACTATGAGAAACCTTCCATCAGATTGAAGAAAAAATCGATTGCCTCTCGTAAAAGAAGGCTAAAGCAGCTAAGAAAAACAGGTGAGCTAGTTTAAGCTGTTCTATAGCCTACGAGGTGGGTTTAAAATGTTACCCCACAGGGACATTTGAATACCATTTCGATCATTTCTTTTTTTCTTCCCGAACATCATTGCAGATAGAAAACTTCGTAAAAATTTCATAGGTCGACCTCGATTGCCAGTAGAGTAAGCATCCCAATATTTATGTATCCTAGCAGATGCTTAGCCTATTTTGAATTGAATTTAGCAACCGAGCTTATTTGAGGTGTTCTAATGTGACCCTTCCGGGGCTTCTTTGGGCACGTGCATAAAGCCTCTGAACCCATTCGAATAAGAGCTGTGTGCTAGGGTTACGACTAAGTTCAGGCAGGAGCAGCTTTAAGGCCGTCTTGTGATTGTTTCCCAGCAAGGCCTGAATAATACCTAGTACATTTTTATCTTTTTTTAGTTGGCAAGAAGAAGTGCTCTTCTCTGCTTGTCGTTTGAGTTCTTTCCACATTTTTGCGTGCTTTGGCTCAACGAAGGTTTGGCTTAGGTTTATGGCTTGGTTTTCCTTAGGAAGGGTTTGTTGGAATGTCAGGTGCTTGCTTAAGAATGTGAGAAACTCTCGGTTGTGTGTAATGGCTCGTCTTGAAATGCTTGCTCTGACCAAGGCTTGATTCCTAAACTTCTGAGAGTGAGGAGCACTGCTTACCTCCGTAGCTCGGCCTTCCAATAGGAAGCTCAAGTGCAGGAGCAATGTGGTGCATGGGGCGCTCAAACTATTTTCATGAGCCAGAAGCTTGGCCCATGCCCAGTAGGACAGGAGGATGAATAGGATGGATAAAACCAGAGGAGATTTGGTTTTAACTACAAGTTTCATGAAACTGGTCCTATATTTTTATACGTAGACTTTTTCATCAGGCCTTTTGCCTCTTGGCTTTAGTTCGAAACCCTGTTGTTAAGTATAGCAGTTTAAACCAAAACCGAGGGAGATTGATTTCGCCTATCTAATAAGCTAAATCATTTTTATTGCCTTATTTGCTCTTTCAAAAATATTGCATTTTTAGTATGTGAATATTGTTTTTAATTGAAGCTAAATTCCAAGAATCTCTACTTTTGAGGATGGAATAAACAGTGAAGCTAACTGATGCACAACTAGCTAAAATTGTCGATGAACTCATAGACTTACCTCCTGAAGATGAAGACTCTTTCAAACAAAGGCAGCACTATCTAGATCTTGCTCTAAATGAGGAGCAAAAAGCTGAAATCTGCCTGCTATGCGCAGAAAAAGAAAGTGAAATCATAGGAGAGTACCTCAAGCTTGAAGTGGCAATGGCTAAGGCTGAACCTGCTAAGAAAAAGGCACTCACCACGGAGCTTAAATTAGCTGAGGACCATATGCTATCTGCTGCCCGTGCCAGCCTCCTTACTTGTATGGTCGAAGATCATCGTTTAAGAGGCAATATAAGGTATTTGAAGCATTACCTAAAAGGACAAAAATAGCTCTTCTGTTTTCATTTGGTTTTAGGGTTTTTTTGTTTACTGTTCAGGTGACGCATTGTTTACCTCAATCTCAGCTTGATCTAGCTCTGGTTCCTGTTCTCTTTCCACGAATTTGTCACTGATAGCCTCAGGAAAAGTGCGTACGGCTTCCGGCTCCTGTGATGTGGGCATTGAGTATGTCTGTTTGATTTTTTGCTGGAGCCTTGCTATTCCTCTCCTTAAAATCTGGTCGGTTGGCGTAAACTCTAACGCTCGAAGCCACGATTTTTCGGCAAGTGGGTAGTTGTGAAGCTTAACGTAGATCGTGCCTTTCATCTTGTGGAGCCGAGGGCTTTGAGGAAAAAATGATAGTAGATGATTAACTTCAATAAGCGCATACTCAAAATTCTTTTTTTGGTACAGCTTGGTAATCTTAGCAATTCCTAGCGTGTAACTTGGTGCCTGTTTTGGCCCGTCGCTAGCCCCAACCCCGAAGGCCTTAGGTAACTCCAAATAAATGCCCTACCCATTGATGGTTAATTTTAGTACAGTTCTGGCCTGTGATTGCGCACTCTATGAAGGCTGAAATGGACGAACT
>JABSRF010000149.1 GCA_013215275.1 Oligoflexales bacterium
AAGACCGTCAACACTGGAAGTCTTAGATAGTGCGTAACCTGCTGTAATATTGAAACTAAAATATCGGTCACTTATGGTTCCCACTATAAACCTGAAGGCATGGGAGGCTGCTTGTGATTAATAATCTACGACCTGAGCTTACGTCCGATAAAGAAGCTTGATTTTTTCCCTCCGAGTTTAAAATAAAGGTGTGATCAAGTCCTTTGCAATGTGGATAGAGAGCAGTAATTTCATTGAAGCTTGCTCTGATCGATTTTTTTGCTAGAAAATTCAAGGGGTGTTTCTCATCCAATCTTTTTATCTCACCTGTTGGTATCAGCATATCGTCACAAGCTAAGTATGCGTGAGCATCGATTTGTAGCTCATGGTCAAGAATGTTATCGCTTCCTGCGCCTTTTAAATTCCAGTAGGTGTGATTGGTTAAGTTAACTGGAGTAGGTTGATCTGTTTGGGCTGAAAAGTCGATACAAACCTCGTTATGATCAGTAAGAGAGTAGGTGGTTTGTATGGTTAAATTACCAGGGTAGCCCTCTTCTCCATCTTGGCTTTTGTAAGAAAATTGAATGCTGGGTATGCCTCCTTCTGATGTGTCTCTAGCCTCCCAGATAACTTTGTCAAAAGCCCTCATGATGCCACCATGAAGGTGGTGCCCGTTCCAGTTCTTTTCCAAGTGATAGACCTTATGATTCAATTTGAAGCGAGCGTCCTTGATGCGACCTGCGACCCGACCAATCGTCCCTCCAAAATTTTGGTTTGCAGTGGACTCGTACCCTTCAATGTTGTCAAACCCAAGGACGATATCGTCAAATTGGCCTAGTTTATTTTTTACCAAAAACTTGTGTAGGCATGCTCCGTAGTTTAGGCATTCAATCTTGGTGCCAAGTTCATTTGTCAATGTGAATGAGTGGGCTTTTTCTCCGCGTGAAGTGACACCAAATTCATTACGTTCAATATGAGGCATTTTGATTCCTTGATCTTGGTCTGTAATTTGAACGTAGTTTTTTTAATACGGGAAGGATGCTTGTGCAATAGCTCGTTACTTGTCTAGGAGTTTGTGCAATTTGGTCAGAGTTAGCAGGCTTTAAGCACCAAGCAGATGCGCCATAACTTTTGCCGAGAGAGATCTTATGCTGGTTATTTTCCGTTGTTAAGACCACAATCGGTAAGGGCGAATAAACATCTGGAGTGTCCTTTATCTTTTTGATCATTCCTAGGCCATCAAGCTGGGGCATATGAACATCCACAAATGCAATGGCACAGTCAGGGTTTGCACTGAGTTGGGATAAACCCTCAATTCCGTCTTTTGCCATGATGACCTCATGGCCTAATTTGCTTAAGATAGAATTCAAACTAGTTCGTATCGTTAGTGAGTCATCGACCACGAGTATTTTGGCCATTTCAATCCCTCAATTTGGGCTAGGCATTACAGCATCAATTGTTATCCAATTATAGCACATTCCATAATCATTAGTTGGGTATATCCTAATGTGGTTACCTAGTCAGTTGTAAATATTTGAGCACGCACTGCTTTGGCCAAAGCTACGAATAGGCTCATGGGGGCGCTTTGGCATTCAATCCACCCAATCATAGAAGTCTAATCGCATGGATTTATAAACCTTTATTTTTTATGCAAAAATTAGAGGGATTTACATAGTTTTATAAAGTAATTACATTTCAAGCCGATAAGCGGTTCCAGCTAAGTGCTTAAGATAAAGGCCAAACCATTAGTTTAGCTTTGAGGTTAAACGATACAAATAAGTAATTGTATTTAGATAGATACGGGTTGGAATATGGGCATCAAATCATCTTTTCATATGTCGGGAGGCAGATGCCTATTTCTTGCCTTTAATATGCTCCTTTGCCTCTTTGTATTGATTCAATGCAGCCCAACAAGTAGCAATAGCCAAGGGTCAGGACGATCCAGGAACAGTGGTCAGCAGGCGGGCAATGATCAGAACCAGGCAGGGATCACTGGTAATCAGGGGTCTTGTAGCGGAGAAAATTGCGGCGCCGACTATCAAAATATGCCTTTAGGAGAGTTGATGCTGCTCGAGCAGGAGCGCAAAAATCAAGACCTTGCAGAGGAAGATGAGCTGGTGTTGCTCGATGCTATCAATACGGAGCTGTGCCGAAAGCTTGATGAAAAGAGAAAAAACTGTCCTGCAATCAAAAGGCTTATTTTTGATCCAACGGAAAGAAGCTTACAATGTGATGGGGAGACTGCAGAAGCAAGCACAGCGCCAAAAATTGTGGTAACCATACCAGATAACAAAATTGGAACCTTTGTTTTAATGGCAAATGATATCTACAAAAGTAGCTCTTTCGGACCAGGAACCAATGAAATTACCTTTAGCTCTGAATCAGGAGGGGAGTTCCAAGCCCCACAATTTATAAAAGTTTATAAGCTTGCTCTTAGAAGCTATGACGCTGCTGGTAAACTCAAAGAACTTCCAAGCATAGAGGCATTCAATGTAAAGATTACGATTGATGGAAATGAGCTTCTTAATGACTATGCCACTTTGTCTGAAGACACTTTGCTCAAAGAACAAAATAAAGAGTTCAGAGTCCCGGTGAACGATATTATTGAGCTCAGAAGATCCTCTACCTGCCTTGTTGACCAGAACCAAATTGACACCCTGAGATCGCAAATAGGCCAAGCAATCACAGCCAATCAAGTACACGCTCGCAAGGAAGATTACAGAAAGACTAAGGAAAGCCTTGACTATAACGTTTCGAACCCTGCAGCAAAAAGGAGTACCTTGATCGAGAGTGTCTACGGTTATCAAGCGAGCATCGAACGACGATTCCCAATACTCGAGGCGGAACGGAATAGACAGTTTAAACTGATTAGTGAGATCAAGACAGATGTCCAAATAGGATGTCAATATATTCAACCCATCCATTCCTTCGAGCTTGAGATCGAAGGTAATATGAACATGAATGTTGCCCTTGGGACTGAAGATGGGCAAAGACCTCCAGATTTGCAGGACGGGCCAGCCTCAGAGCTGCTGTTAGATTTTGGAGGGGTAAAGTTTAGTGTTGATTTTAGCACTCAAAATATCTTTGGGATACGCTATCCTCTAGAAAAAGATGTGAGTGATGAGGCAATTATCGGTGAGTTAGATCGGATCTATTTGAGAAAGAAGGGTGCAACATTTAATAATGTTGCAGTCTCATGCAACAATACCGGAGGAATCTTAGGCCAGCTTGGCAAGGTGTTCTATGATGAGACATGTTACGAAGTTTATGAGGATGGTGTTTTTTCTATCGATGCTATCAGCATTTATGTGAATGGAAAGAAGGCTTTTTCTCGGTCAGATTTGGGAATTTCTCTGGATCATAAATCACGAAAATGGACTGGAGACTTACAGTCAAATGAAAAGTGGATCCAACTAATGCTGGATGATACCTGTGAGGCAACAAACTAGACACAAGGAAGCTAATAACCATGGAATTAAAAGTCTTTCACAGATATAACCCTATAAACATTATGGCTTCATTGGCTTGTTTGCTCTTGCTTAGTTGTGATCAGGGTGGCCAAGATAGGCCTAATCGTGTAGGCCTAGAGGATGGCAACCGATCCCAAGCAAGCTCTGGGCAGCAAGGTGGTTTAGCGGGAGATCCAGGTTCTTCGACCAATGAAAAAGAAAAAGTAGAGAAAATAGATGCAAATAAGCTAACTGTTTTCAATGTGAGAGCGGTGAAGAAACGCGAGCAGCTTTTTCTAACTCACAATCTCAGCTATGAACCTGATGGAAGAGCTGACTATATTAACTATCTGATTTGCCCCCTTGAAGACGTTGGTAAACAGTGCCCGGAAGCACTAGAGTGTACCGCAGGAGGTCATTGTTTTGAGGGAGTGTCTGCTTATAATCGTGTCAGGTTACCCTTACTCTATGCTGGGAAGGTCTTGTTTAAGGTCAAAGCCTGCATAGATCGAGAAAAAGCTCTGACTAATGAAACATGTGGCCCTTGGGAAGAAAAAGAGTTTGATTCGCAGGCTTTTGATATTAGGATCGCATCTCTGATGGGAAGAGCGGTCAATCTCAAGCAAGGTTTAGGAAAGTTGAATATGGACTATAGGGAGGCTTTAGATACCTTCGTCGAAGAGGCAAGAGCATGCGATGCCTTGAATGCAGAGGTGCAAAAGGTCCTAGACTCTAAAGTAAAGGTTGTAGAAGAGTTTGTTCGTTTACCAATTGAGTGGTTTGGGCAAGCAGGTGAAACCCTTGCTGATACTGTACTGTTTGGACAGTCTGATCAAGTGTTCGGTCTTTTTGAAAAGGCTGGTCAAGGAGTTAGTAGGCAACTAGAAAGGGCCTGTTTAGAGTTTGGAGAAGCAACTCATGATGGGGTTTGCAAGTTTTTGATTGGTGCGGTGACGGTAGGAAAAAGCTTTATTTCAGCGATGAGTCCGGTCACAGCGATCGGAACGATCAGTAACAAGGTCCATGATGTTTATTATGGGACTTTCTTAGGTCAAGGTGACAAGCTAGTTCCGAAGGGTTGCTTTGCAGAACAAAACCTTCAAAGCAGAGTCGGTGATATTGAACGACAAATGCAGGCAAAGCTACAGGAATTACAGGTTATAAAGCAGCAGCTACAGCAAGCAGGTGAGTCCACAGTGATACCTGATGCTGAGGAATAGACCTCTCAATGCTCCCCACTAGTTGGCCTAAACGTTTCTAGCAATAATTTCGCCAAAGGGTTGTGAACCAGCCTATGGGTGGTAATTATCCAAAGGTTCTCATGACATACTGGCATATCACTGAGGGATATGAGCCTTCCTGATGCAAGCTCCTCTTTGACTGCCCTAAGGGGCATCGCCGCAAATCCGTGGCCATCAAGAACTAACATTTTCTGTAGCTCGAGGTCGTCAACTTCTGCAATGGGTATTGGTTGGATGTGTTTTATTTTGAATTGCTCTAAAAGCTCAGAGCGCAGAGGACTGTGAAAGCCTGGCATGATCATTGGCTCATTGTTTAATGAATGAGGAATATCGCCCCTTAATTGGCCTTTGTTGGGGTGGGCGACCAAGATCACCTTCATCTCACCAATTAATTTTGCATGAAATTGATACTGACTATTCTCCGTAATCGGCTTGTCATTGGCTAATATGAGATCAATCTCATGTGAGGATAGCTTGTTGCAAAGGGATGGAAGAGATTCTTCGAAAATTGTAATTTTTGCCTTGTGTTGCTTGGATATTATGGTGACCATTTCGCGGCATAAGCTCTTTGGAATGGAGTCCATAACCCCCAATCTTAAGGAGACCCTTAGTGAGTCTTGTAGGTTGCTAAGGGAGTCTCGAAGTTCCTCTCCCAGGGAAAAGATTTCGTGGGCATAGTCGTAAACCCTTTTGCCCACGTCGGTTAAGAACATTTTGCGGCTTTTTCTTTCAAACAAGCGATACCCAATCACATCCTCGAACTGCTTTAACTGAGCACTGAGGGTAGATTGGGCAAGTTTGAGCTTGTGGCTAGCTTCGGTGACTCCGTTTTCTTTAGCAATCACGTAAAAGTAGTATAGATGATGATAGTTTAGCCACTGCATGCCTCTTGCCCCTTCCGCTCCAAGAATCGTCGCATAGAGGCTAATAACAATTTGTGCGGATATTCAACCAAATTTATCATCTATTCTCGCGAAAAAACTATTTACGAGCTACCCTAAGCAGTTTTATGTTCATTGCTTTTCCCGAATATAGTGGCGTTTCTTCTGACTTGGTGAAAAAATTTGGTAGCCGAGGGATGAGTTACAAGAGACAATGGAAATCAGGCAGACATAGCCAATAGTATAGAAGGGCGGAATGATGGTGAGCCATAGCAGTCAAAAGAAGGTCGTGATTTTATATGGAGGTCAATCAGTAGAGCATGAGGTTTCCTGCCGAAGTGCCTCTTTCATATTTAAACACATTGACAGGCAACGCTATGAGCCGATTGGGATCGGGGTTGACCATCAAGGCCATTGGTGGCCTCAAAGTTTTCCAGAGTCATTTGTTCCCCCGAGGCAGCTTGGCATTTCGAAGGATTTCGAAAGGGCTAACTTAAGCCAGGGCTCAGCTCTGGGACCAAAGCAAATGCTTTGGCACTTATGTGGCCTCAACCAAGATATTCCTGCTAGTGAGGTGATTTTCTTCCCAATCATCCATGGGACCAATGGAGAAGATGGAAGGCTGCAGGGCCTATTTGAGATGACTGGTGTCAGCTATATAGGCGCAGATACCCTTGGATCCTCTGTTTCTATGGATAAGGTTTTTTCTAAGCAGCTCGTTGCAAATCATGGAATTCCCGTGACCCCTTACCACACCTTTTCCTCCCACGATTGGGATTGGAACAAGGAGTCTATCGTCCAGAAGGCAATCGATGAGCTGGGTTTACCTTTATTTGTCAAGCCTTCAAGCTTGGGTAGTTCGGTAGGCATCTCAAAGGTTAAGGCCCGAACTGAGCTTCATAGTGCTTGTGAGGAGGCTCTTAAATTTGACGATAAGGTTCTCATCGAAACTAGTATGGAAGGGATTAGGGAAATTGAGTGTGCAGTACTGGGCAACGACAAAATGGAATGCGCCTTTCCAGGTGAGATTATTCCTCAAGGTGGGTTTTACTCCTATGATGCAAAATATGTGGATGACAAGGCTGCCATAGTGCAAGTTCCTGCAGAGTTGACGGAAAAAGAGGCTCGTACTGCAAAGGACTTGGCAATAAGAGCTGCGGCAGCGCTGGGGATTTGTGGAATGGCGAGAATAGACTTTTTCTTAGAGTCTAGCACCGGCAATTACCTGTTTAACGAAGCAAATACGATTCCAGGATTCACGGAAATTTCTCAATACCCAAGGTTGTGGCAAAATGAAGGGATAGAGGGTAAAGAGTTGGTCCAACGGTTGTTAGAGCTAGCTGAGGAGAGGGCCTCCAAAAAGAATGGCTTACAGAGGGTTTACCAGGGCCGAACCTGATACCATCCGATATGATTGAGAAATTGTAGAACAAATAGGGATTTCAGATGAAAAATGACGCTATCCATTTAACGCCTATCCAGGAACGTGCCCAGAAGCTGAGTATTATCGCAATGATCGTGATGATCATCGGTAGTGTCGGACTAGATCAGGTTACAAAATATGTTGCTGAAAGCAATTTAATGGTTTGGGAAAATCCAGAAAATCTCAAAGAGTATCGAGGACGACGCTCTCCAGTTATGGATATCGGTGAGCTGTCAGCTGATCAAAATGACCCATCGTTTTTTTTAGCCTTTAGTTTCAATTATGTGCGGAACCAAGGGGCTGCATGGGGTTTTTTATCTGATTGGGATGATGCTTATAGAATTCCATTCTTCTATCTTGTGACTCTCGTGGCAGTCTGTATTATTTTTATGTACCTTAAAACCACCCCTTTGAGCCATCGACTTGCAAGGTTTACCTTAGCGTTGATTCTCTCAGGAGCGCTTGGCAATTTTGCGGACCGGATTGTTCGGGGTTATGTGGTGGATTTTTTGGACTTTAGATGGGTGTTTCCCCTACCGTTTCATGTGAAAATAAACATTGACTTTTTCCCTGATTTTCTAGGGTTTCTCAATATGAATATTGACTCGATAGCCTGGGCCTACAATTTTCCAAATTTCAACTGGGCCGATTCCGCAATTACTGTGGGAGTAATATTGCTCATATACGATATGATTGTGCTTGAGTATCTAAGAAAAAAAGAGCTAAGTGCCGATAACTCGCCTGTTGTTGACGGAGAAGTGAGACGCGCTAAAACAGGTTAGAAGATATGCCACATAGATTGCTGAGAAATTCTACCATCAAGGTTGCAGAGTTGCTTCAAAATGCAATCACCGAATTAGCAAGCATGCGAAAAGGGACCGTTACCTCAGAGTTCATAATGCTCTGTCTGATCGAGCAAAAAGACTCAATCGTCCTTAAAATATTTGATGAACTTAGACTTGATACCCCAAAAGTCCGGCTAAAAATTGTAGATAAGATCTCTGAACACATGCGTACCATCTCCTCTATAACGATTGGGGAAGGCGCAACAGCCTCAATGAAGGTGTCTAAGGATGTTCAGATCTTATTCGACTATGCTGACAGGGAGCGATCGAAGCTTGGTGATTCCTACATATCCACCTCTTCCATGTTTTTGGCTTGTGTTGCCGATGAGCTTAAACTACCCAAAGAAATACTAGAGGATGAGGGTCTGAGCTACGACGCATGCTTCAAAGCCTTACAAACCATTAGAGGCAACTCAAAAATAACTCAAAAGGATGGTGAGTCGCGAGCGACTTTTCTTGAAGAATACACGGTAGACATCACTGCTTTAGCCAGAAAACAGCAGCTTGATCCCGTGATTGGCCGCAGTGATGAGATTGGTCGCTTGATTGAGATTCTCTCTAGGAGAAAAAAAAATAACCCCATTTTGATCGGAGAGCCCGGTGTCGGTAAAACTGTTATTATTGACGGCTTAGCCCAACAAATAGTCAACGGTGACGTGCCCGATTTTCTCGTGAACAAAAAGATACTGGCTCTTGAAATGGGAACCCTCATTGCTGGGGCAAAAATGCAAGGTGAGTTTGAGGAACGTCTTAAAGCTATCAAAGATGAGGTGATCGCAGCGTCAGGAGAAATCATCATCAGAAGTTTCCATCAAAAAATGTCGTTTAGGTTATGATGATCCTTGTAATATGGGACTTTTTAGTACCCTTCGAA
>JABSRF010000015.1 GCA_013215275.1 Oligoflexales bacterium
AGTTAAAGTAAGTAAAGAGCTATATGAAGTCAAAAGCCTTTAAATAAAGGTATTTTATATTTCGCTACAGCGACTAACTATCTGAAATATCGCTTAACTCTGATTCCCATCTTTGGTCCCCTTGTGTTTGAGTCTGTGAGTTTATTAGACCTAAGCTTGAGTTTTTTGCTTAGCAAACATCGAATCGCCCTTGATTTGCAGGGCATATTTGGCTATGAATGCCTTTCTGGATACCATTCAAATTCAGTGTCTGAAAAATACCGAGTGGTTATAGGCACTTCAAGATCAGGGACCAAAGCTTATGAATCAAGAACACCAATTGCTCAAGGCTGCCGTAAAAGAGCTTAAAGAAGAGTTTGTCAAGTACTGTGAGGAACAGAAAAATATTTCGGGAGAGCCCGAAGTTGATTAGCAGGCTTTGAGTGAAAAGTGCAATGTTCATAAGATGAAGTTGATGCAGTTGCTGCATTGGAGTGAGGGGGAGAGAATTGATATCTGGTGTATCGAAGATTTAGTGAGTATCACTAGTCTGATCACTAATGCATCGGATCATAAAGAGATATATAAGAAAGCTGGTGACCGGCTCAGAAGTTTGCTTGATGAATATAAATATGTTGCTAGAAACTCCGCCTACGGAGATAGAAGAAGAATTACCGTTTCTTTAAAACTGCTTTTGGACTTTGAAAATTATCTGATTTTGCTGTTAGCTTCAATAAATACTAAGATTTCAGATGTCCTTAGGATCGTCAGTATGAGGAGCTACGACAAGATTACCTTTTTTGAAGATCAGGGTATTGTGCATGTCAAAGACGGGAAGCTTTCGATGGTAGGGGGTGGATATATAGATATACCCCCTGACATTATGAAAGAGCATGTTCCTGAAATAGAAAAAAGATTCTCGAAATACGGTGGAAAAACGCAAAATTCAATTGCTTCAATTCTTTTTGCTAAAACTACCGAGCGCGGACTGATGAAAATTAAGGAAGCGTATCGTGAGTTTGCAGTCATTGCCAACAAAGCACTAAAATCCGAGAAAGGCAATATACCTTTTATTTTTAGGTGTTTGGTCAGACACCTTCACCCCAGAAGATGAAGCCACCGAAGGTCAACTCTCCTCCGAGACCCTCAACCACGTAGCCCACGACCTCCAAAAACCCTACTCTATGCTTAAGCCCCTACTTTGCTCATTTGAGCAAGAGCAAGACCTCGAAAAGGTCAAGCAGCGGGCTAAGCGAGCGAAAAAACAATTGGATACGACGCTTAAGTCTACCAAGGAAATGCTTGCAAACCTTCGGGATGTGAGCCGAGAGCAGTCTCTCATGTCGGAGCCAGAAAGCTTCGGAACTCTTCTAAAGGAGTGCCTAGAAGAAAAGTTTCTGACCTCTGACCTCACCTTAAAATTTACCTATGACTTTAAGCATGGAAGGCTGCTTGCAATCGATCGGGAAAAAGTAAAGCGGGTTTTGAATAATGCTCTACAAAATATCCTGACTGCGGTTAACCCAGGAGCGAACATTGAGATCCGTTTCGCTTCCTCCCGGGTCAAAGATGGCTTTACAGAAATCAGCATCAAAAACACGGGCTCATCCTGTGCGCCTGAATCCTTAATGCAGGTCTTCCAGGCTGGTTACTCCAGCCATGGGGATGAGCTTAACCAAGGGGTGGGGGCAGCGATCATCAAAAAGTTTGTGGAGCTACACGGTGAAAGTGTGCGAGCTGATAGCAGTGTCGCAGAAGACTGGTTTAGCATTCACTTTAGCCTTCCTTGCAGCTCTGAAGTGGATGATAGGCCTAGTGAGCTGTCAGAGAATTGTCATGAACTTAGCGTCAATGCCTCTAAAGGCCGTGCCCAAGAGATTGAAGCACTAGAGGCCAATATCCAAGCCTACTGCCTAAAAAATGAGAAGAAGCTGGTGATCGTTGCCTTAGACGATGTGGAAGAGCACCTTCACCACCTCAGGACCATGCTCTTTGCCTCAGGTAAGCTCAGAGGGAAGGTGGAGCTTCTGACCTTTACTAACACCCAGGCCCTCAAGTATGTGGATCTTAAGATGATTGATCTAGTGATCACCGACCTTGACTTCGCAGGCGAGGCTGATGGTTTAGACTTGATCAGGGATATTAGGGCGAAGGGATTTAAGATGCCGATCTGTGCTCATTCTGACTATGGGATCAATAAGGCGAAAGAAGTATATCAGGCAGGTGCGGATTTTATTTTTGAGAAGCCTGTGTTCTATGAGCATTTGTTGAAGTTTGTTAACGAATGCTGTTGATGCTTTAAGCTTAACTATAAGCTGTTCCAGCAATCTAATTACCTCCTCCAGCTCCACCACCCGCGTCCTCACATGCGTCCTCATGTGCATCTTGCTGAGCTAGCTTTTCAGATGCTCTTTTGGCTAGTACATCAGCGTACGACCCTGAGCCTATTGTTGACGTGGCAAAAATAAATAGAAAAACTAACGACTTAAAAGATCTCATATAAAAACCTTCCTAGGTAAATCTGTCAAAGCAAACTCCAGCAAAGATGGGAATATCACCCTTGTTGTCAGCATTGTCAATCAATTCATTCAATTTTCCAACATATTCTGTATGCAAATGAGCAATTTTACTTAAGGTATCTTCATTAACATTTTGATAGTACATGCCAATGAATCTTTTTATCTCGTTTCCCGAAGATACCCCACCGTAGTAACGTTTAATAATTTCTGGCAGATGTATTTGGATTAAGCCAAAAGAAATCCTGGGGAACTCTCCCATTTTACCGATCAGAAAACCATTCTCTTCAGATACAATTCCGCTTTGAATTAAATTTCCTATCTTGTATCGCATCTTAGGGAAAAGGCATTTTTCTACGATAGATCTTTTGGTGCCATTTGGGATGGAAGAGAGTATAAAAATAATAAATGAATCAAAATCCTCCAATAGCTCGTCAAGCTCCGGGTTAGATTCAATTTTCTGTTCAGCAGAGAAATCGCAATGGTAGTCTGCTCCAAAAGCCTTGAGTAAAAGATCTCGAATCTCTTCACTCGAATTATCAATGGTCTCTTTTAAGGTATCTGATGCAGTCAAAAACTTCGCAAGCAACAAAACCTGGGAAAAATCGAGGGAGCTTGCCTTGCTCTCCTCATCACTGAGGATTTTGCTGAGGAAATATCGGTTTACATTGGAACGCTTAGCAATAGCCCGGATCGAAAGGTGAGGCCTTTTTTCACGATAATCTTCTAACTTCTTTCGAAGCGCTACGATTACGTCTGAAACCTCTTGACTCATGCCTTAAACTATCCCTTGAATTAAAATATATCAATAATATCAGATAGGTATGTAAAGTTGCCTCGTTTGTAACCAAGGCGAGGGTCAATAATTAAGCATTTTAATGCTTTTTTCAAGGGCAAACATAAAGAGCAGGGTTTTCCGCGGATGATCGCTGGTAAATATTCTCCAGTGTGGGAGCTTGGAAAAATGTATTCCGGTTTTTGCTGATTTTTTGTGGGGAACCCCTCCGCTTCCGGTGACAGAGGTCTTTTGAGGGAGACCTCTCCACGCTGGTCGAGGTGACAACGATAGTTGGACGATGTGACAACGATGACTCGTCGTTTCGACCGAGCTTCCGCAGCAGTTGCGAAGGAAGGGAGTGGAGAAAACTCCATGGTGACCGATTGAACTTACCCTATAAAGGACAAGAAAATCTGGATCACCGCAGCATTCGCAATATCAATAAAGAACGCACCCACAATCAAAACAATAAACATCCCATAAGGGGAGGGTCCATAACGATTGGTGACGGACTCAATATTTGCAAGTGCGGTTGGGGTGGCTCCCAAACCAAAACCACAGTGACCACTGACGATGGTGGCTGCCTGATAATCCTTACCAAGAAGCCTAAAGGTCACATGGATGGTGTAGAAGATGATCGAGACCGTTTGGACTGCAATGATCACAAACAAAGGAATTGCCATATCCAGAAGCTGCCAAAGCTTGAGGCTCATCATGGCTATGGATAAGAACAAAGATAAGGAAATCATATTCACCAAATCAAGGCTCTGCTGCTGAAACTCAAGCTTCTTAGACAAACCAAAGATGTTGGTGATGATGATACCGATAAACAAGACGCTGATAAAAGATGGGATATCAATGCCCATGCTAGCTAAGTACTTGGTTAAGGCAGTTCCAAGGAATATGGATGCAAAGGATGATAGTAAAACTTGCAAGATCGATGATGTGGTGACCAGCTCAGGCTCGTTGAAACCATGCTCTTTTAATGCACCATCTGGGTTGTTGACCTTGTCTTCAGGTGCAAGCTTATGCTTAGAAATAAGCCACTCTGATACTGGTCCCCCGATGATACCACCAAGAACGAGACCCATCGTTGCACAGGCCATGGCTACCTCTAAGGCTCCGTCAATGTGGGTGAACTTGGTTGCGTAAGAGGCTCCAGTACCATGACCACCCGATAAGGTGATGGAACTTGCAAGCATGCCTAAGTGTAGGTCAACCCCAAGGAGTTTAGATAAACTCACACCAATTAAGTTTTGGATAAACAAGTAGAGGACGCAAACGAAAAAGAAGATCATAAGCTTCGAACCCCCTTTCTTAAACAGTGAGAACTTTGCATTCATTCCCACAGTTGCGAAGAAGGTGAGCATCAGATCGTCTCTGATTTCGTTATCTAAGGTCAGGTTGATATCAAAAAATTGATATAAAACCGTTAATACTAAAGCAAATACCAGTCCTCCAATGACCGGTTCAGGGATATTGAATTTTCTAAAAGCATAAACCACTGAGTGTAGGAAGGTTCCTAAAAAGAAAACACACATTGCTAGAAGCAAGGTTTGTGCTTGATTCAATACGATGTCCATAGGCAGTCTCCTGTCTTATCTATCTTAACACATTGACAATTTGTTTTGGAAAAACCAGACCGTCTTGCGAACGTACGTTTTATTAAGCTTAGGCTTCTTATAAACCGGTGAGTGCCTCTTGCAGGTATTTGCCAGTGTAACTCTTCTTCACTTTCACCAGCTTTTCTGGGCTTCCAGCTCCGATTATCTGACCACCTTTTTCTCCACCCTCAGGACCAAGGTCTATGATCCAATCTACGGTTTTAATCACATCAAGGTTGTGTTCGATCAGAAGAACGGTGTTGCCCTTGTCTACTAAGCTTTGCAGTACGTCCAACAGTTTGCGAATATCTTCAAAGTGCAAGCCTGTTGTTGGTTCGTCAAGGATGTATAAGGTTTTTCCGTTATCCTTTTTCGCGAGTTCTTTTGCAAGTTTTATCCTCTGTGCTTCACCTCCTGATAAACTAGTTGCTGACTGACCCAGCTTGATATAATCCAGACCCACTGCGATCAGGGTGTCCAGTATGCTGGTAATGGTCCGATGATTGCTAAACAGTTCCCTTGCCTTTCGCACTGAAAGGTCGAGGACATCCGCAATCGAGTGGCCTTTATAGGTAATTTCTAAAGTTTGCTCGTTAAAGCGTTGGCCTTTGCAGTCTTCGCAGGGGACGAACACGTCTGCTAAGAAGTGCATCTCCACCCGCACATAACCATCACCCTTGCAGGTCTCACAGCGACCACCTTTGACGTTAAACGAGAAACGTCCCTTAGAGTACCCGCGCATCTTCGATTCAGGTAATGCCGCGAACACATCCCGGATAGGTTCGAACACCTTAACATAGGTTGCCGGGTTAGAGCGAGGAGTTCGTCCGATCGGCTGCTGGGTGATATGGATGACTTTGTCCAATAGATCGTACCCTTCAAAGCCTTCATGCTGTCCGACCCTAAGCTGAGCACCCTGCAGTTGATTTGCGAGAAATGGGTGAATTATGTCTCCAACCAAGGTAGATTTGCCCGCTCCCGATACGCCGGTGATGCAGTTTAAGAGTCCGAGAGGGATCTCAACCGTAAGGTCTTTTAAGTTATGCTCACTCGCGCCGCTGATCACAAGTTTGGCATCTTTTTTTGGCTTTCGTCGCTTGGCGGGAACCGAAATGTCCAAACTTCCGCTCAAATACTGGCCGGTGAGGGACTTTTTATTCTTGTAAATCTGCTTAGGAGTCCCAGCGGCGACCACCTCGCCGCCCAAAAGGCCGGCTCCTGGGCCGATATCCACCACCCAATCGCTGCGGTCAATGGTCTCACGATCATGCTCCACCACGATCAAAGAATTGCCAAGGTCACGTAGATGCAAAAGGGTGTTCAGTAGGCGGGTGTTATCCCGTTGATGGAGGCCAATGGATGGCTCGTCCAAGATATAGATCACCCCAGTTAACTCGCTGCCAATCTGTGAGGCAAGGCGTATGCGCTGTGCTTCACCCCCAGATAGGGACGGGCCATAGCGATCTAGGGACAAGTAGTTGAGGCCTACGTTGAGCAAAAACCCTAAGCGAGCCAAAATCTCTTTGATCAGCTCACCAGCAATCACAAGCTGCTGCTTGCTCCACTTAATCTTAGACAGAAAGTTGTAGGCTTCTTCGATAGTCAGAGAGCAAACATCCATGATGGAGTGCTTTTCGATGAACACGTGAAGCAGGTCTTTTTGCAGGCGTTTGCCGCCGCAATCATCACACTCCAAGCGAGACATGAAGCGAGCATACTTGTTCTTCATCGTGTCTGAAGAGGTCTGGTGATAACGGCGCATCAAGCGGTTTACCAGGCCCTCTTCCTCACTCTTCCAAGAACCACTGCCTTTTTGTGAATTCCATTTGATGACCAGTTGCCGATCTTTTTCGGTCTTGGGTCCATAGAGAATGGAATCACGCATTTTTTTCGATAGCTTTTTCCATGGAGTATCAAGGTTAAGCTTCCACTGTTTTTCCATAGCCATGATGCGCCGACGCCCCCACGACTCTTTCGTGTCCACCTTCTTCTCAAAAAAGCTCTGCCATGGGATGACTGCCCCGTCTCGGATACTCAGGCTAGGATCAGCAATGATTTTGGCAGGGTCCATCTTGAGGATGCTTCCCAGGCCCTGGCAGGTTCCGCACATACCCTGGGGAGAGTTAAAGGAAAAGTGGGATGGCTCTAACTCTCGGTATGCGACCCCACAACAGGTGCGCTTTTCACTCATTGGGTGATCTTTTTTCTTTGACACCTGATGAACAATCAGCTCACCTTTTCCTAACTTAAGAGCCGTTTCCACAGAGTCTGATAGGCGTTTTTTAAAAGCAGCCCCTGACTTGAGTGCCAAGCGGTCAATCACCGCTTCTATCGAATGTTTTTTATTCTTTGCTAAAGACTGAACCTGATCGATCTCTTGCACAACCCCGTTGAGGCGAATTCTAATAATGCCCTGGGCCTTTAAGCCTGCGAGGATATCCTTATGCTCGCCTTTCCGGTTGTCCACGAGTTTGGCTAAAATCAGGATTTTTTCGTTATCCCCCATACCCATAATGTGCTTCACCATGCTCGCGGCATTGCCTGCACCGACCTTTTTGCCACAAACATAACAGTGTTGGGTTCCCAGGCGGGCAAAGAGGACGCGAAGGTAATCGTATACCTCGGTGATGGTTCCCACCGTTGAACGTGGGTTCTTGCTTGCCGACTTTTGTTCGATGGCAATGGTCGGAGACAAGCCACGGATGGTGTCGAAATTAGGCTTTTCCATTAGGCCTAAGAACTGCCTAGCGTAAGAGGATAAAGACTCCACATAGCGGCGCTGGCCCTCAGCATAAATGGTATCAAAGGCTAAGCTAGACTTGCCTGAGCCAGAAACCCCTGTAAAGACAACAAGTTTATTTTTTGGGATCACAAGCTCAACATTCTTTAAATTGTGCTCCCTTGCTCCTTTAACGAGCAATTTTCCCTTAAATTCGGAATTCATCGCGCATCCTATGGCTATTTTGCTTCGATGGAATACATAATAATAAAAGCAGTGAAAATAGCAAAATCCTCTTAATGTTCGGCGGGTTGTGAGAGAACTTGCCCTTAACAGCCTGTTTTTGTTGGTGTGTACCAACTTACTTCAAGCTGCAAATGAGAGTTTTACCCCATCTCTATCCTGTGAATAAGTCAGTAAAAATTTACATTGTGGCTTTAATACTAAACTCTATCGTTCTTTTTACCGAAATATCTTATAGAGGGTGGGTTCAAGGAGAATAGAACCCGAATAAAGGACAACGACTTAGGTAATAAATAGGAGTGCACTGGAAATGTTGCAGCAACAAGGTCTCCCCACAACATCAAATATGATGACAAAGATCGACCGACAGCCCTATGGGGTCTATGAAGAGGGTTTTAGCCTTACCATCAAGCTATTGATGGCCGTGACCATTGCGACTTGCACGATCGCTGCTTTTGCTAGTGTCCTAGGTTTATTCGCTTTTGGATGGTCCAATAATTTTAGTTCAGTGTTTGGGTTTCTTCCCTAATTATATGTAATCCCTTTTATGCTATTAAAGTCTCTCTACACGGTGTTGACACCCCGTGGGAGTCATCGTTCGATGTTCGAGCCCCGACAGCGCGAACAGTCGAGGAGTGTGATAGAGACCTCTCCACAAGGTCGAGGTGACCGGTTTGTTGGTCGAGGTGACTGAGTCGTAAAGGTTTAGGTGACTGAGTCGCACCCACGTTGAGCCTGTCGGATTTTTTTTTAGAGGAAAAAGTGTTTTGAGGTGAATAAGTGATCGTGTGTCGTGATCGCTTGGTTTTTTGAAGGAGGCCTCATCATATCCACATAGGTGGATAAGGCTGTCGTCAAGACTGTGATGAGCACCAATGTCATGGTCATCCCGATGTATTGACACCACCCTGAGTGAGTGGAGGCCCCTTCTAAAAACCCCCCAAATTTTCACCGATTACTGTGAGCTGGTGAGATCCAATCTTGGTTGTCATAGGTATTTAAAAGCTTCTTATCCCCACGTTTTTTGTGTTCGGAGATGATAGACTCTGCGTAGGCACCGCTGGCTTCTAAAGTGGATATCTTTTTATTCTTAGATTCTTTAAATATTTTTAACAAAGAGTCATAGATCTTACCTGCATCTGCTTTTGCTGCAGCTTCATCAAAACCTTTCAGCTCATGACTGACATTGATAATCCCCCCAGCATTGATCACATAATCCGGAGCGTAAATAATCTGTCTCTCATCAAGCATCTGCATATGTTTTTTCTCGTCGAGGAGTTGGTTGTTAGCAGCTCCAGCAATGATACTTGCTTTAATTTCAGGGATCGTGTCGTCGTTTAAAATAGCTCCCAAAGCACAAGGAGCATAAATGTCTACCTCCTGTTTGTGAATTTCATCGAGAGCAACCACCTTTGCACCAAAACTTTTTTGGAGCTTTTCCAGTGCAGCTTGGTTTATATCGGAAATATACAGCTTCGCTCCATGCTCATGCAACATTTCGCAGAGGTTGGCCCCGACTGAACCGATTCCTTGAACTGCTACCGAGATACCCTTCAAGTTGGTATTCTCATTTTTAAATTGTAAGCATGCCTTGATCCCTTGGAAGACTCCGTATGCCGTCACAGGTGAAGGGTTACCCGAGCCTCCTTCCTGCATGCTTTTTCCGGTTACATAGGCTGTTTCCTTGGAAATATGACCGATGTCTTCTTCTCCCATATTCACGTCTTCAGCAGTGATGTAACGCCCATTTAAGCTCTGAACAAAACGCCCGAATCGTTGGAATAGTAAGGGGCTCTTGAGCTTCTTAGGGTCGCCCATGATCACAGACTTGCCTCCACCAAGGCTCAAACCTGCAACCGCAGATTTGTAAGTCATACCACGGGAAAGTCGCAGTACGTCAAAAATAGCTTCATCCTCACTAGCATAGTTCCAAAAACGACAGCCACCCAAAGCTGGTCCAAGTGTCGTATCATGGATTGCGATGATCGCTTGTAGACCCGTCTCTGCGTCATAGCAAAACACCACCTGTTCATGACCCCATTTTTTTGCCACCTCCGAGATAACCATAATTATATATCCTTATGCTAAGTTCTTCTCAGGTGTTTTAGCCTTCACTAACACAGCACAGACATTAACACCTTTAAGAAAACCACCGTGAAACAAGGAAATTCTAATCGAGTCTAGTTAATTGAAAAAGTCAAAAACCTAGGTCCAAGCTTCTCAGGCTTTCCCCTTCATACGAAAACATAAACCCTTTGACTATGTTTGTTTTCACTCAAACGTGGTTGACTTTGCAATTGGTCGCTTGTTACCTTAGGGCATTATTTGGCCTGAAGCTTCTATGATGGGTGAAGGAGAGGTATTGCAGACACTGAGCCGATTTTTGAAAGTCCTGGGACCTGGTTTACTATACGCAGGTGCAGCGATTGGGGTCTCTCATATCGTCCAGTCTACTCGTGCAGGGGCTTCCTATGGCTTCCAACTAGTATGGGTCGTTATCATTGCAAACCTACTTAAGTACCCCTTCTTTGAACTTGGACCTCGCTTTGCAGCCGTGACAGGAAAAAGCTTACTTGAAGGCTATCAATCCATTGGAAGGTGGGCTCTTCCTCTTTTCTTGCTTATGACCATAGCCTCTATGTTTATCACCATTGCGGCAATCACCCTCGTCACTGCTGGGATCGCGCAAAGTGTCCTAGGGCTCCCGTATAGTACCGTGGTCTGGTGTTTTGTGACGCTAGGAGTCGCTGTGGTGATCCTTCTCAGTGGTCAGTATGCAGTTTTAGATAAAGTTACCAAATTTGTGGTGCTCCTTCTCAGCCTAACCACTCTGACTGCTGTTGCACTCGTTTTAAGTAAACAAAACACCTTTAACTTTAGCAACCATAATCAGTTTACTTTTTCAAATAAAGACGACCTTTTTTTTCTTCTTGCCTTTATGGGTTGGATGCCAGCCCCTATTGAAATCTCAGTGTGGCATTCTCTTTGGACTTTAGAGAATAAAAAATTAAAGAATGATAAAATTTTGTTAAAGGAAGTGCTCACAGACTTTAACATTGGTTTCTGGGGAACGATTGTCCTTGCATTGGCATTTGTGTGTTTGGGAGCGTGCCTCATGTATCCAACCGGTGTGCGCTTTTCCCCACAAGCGATTCCTTTCTCTGAACAGTTCATTAGCTTGTATACCAAGAGCATCGGATCATGGACCTATCCAATCGTCGCTTTTTCAGCTTTAGCAACCATGGTGAGCACCATGCTCACCTGCCTTGATGCCTATCCACGTGTGACTGCAAATGCCCTGAGTCTATGTATGGGATCGTGGATAAAACGCCAAGAAAATCGTAGTGCTTCACTGCTTGTGACCTATCGATTCTGGATGGGAACGATTGTGTTAGGGTCTGGTTTTATCCTCTTGTTCTTAACAAACAATATGAAAGGTTTGGTTGATTTTGCAACCTTCTGTGCCTTCCTATTCGCTCCGATTCTTGCAGGCCTTAACCTTATGTGTGCCCACAAGCATCGTCTCGAGTATCGAGAGCTAAACAGGCCCTTTTGGTTGAAAGCACTGAGCCACGTGGGAATGGTTTATCTATTTGGCTTTAGCCTCTATTTTATTTTGATCCAATTTGTAAGGCTGCAATGAAACTTACCTTGAAAGCATGCGCCTTTAACATGCGGGTGCACTAAGCAAAGACCGAATCATCAATCATGTCCATTTGCTTTTGTGCTGGACCAAAAGAGTTGATCAGGTTTTCAAAGGCTCCATCATCAAGACCCAGCTTTGCTTGGATATTGCTTGCCACCTCCTCATCTACCTCATGGGGTTGGAGTTTAATCCAATAGTTGATGATTGACGCAAATTCAATGCACTCATAAAGGTGAAGTTTTCCAGGGGATGATGGCAGCTCGCTGCGGTCTTGGTAGTATTGAAACATGTCCGCTAGCTCTTGAGGGAGGCCCCACATAGCCACAGCAATTTCTCCTAAAACATGCTCTGCAGGCATTCCGAGAAACTTAGCCGTATCTTGCCAGCTGGTGACGACTTTAGGGTTTGACATTAGGAGAACCAGTTCATCGACTTTCTCTGGAAAGCAGATGGACGCCAATAACTTCCCAATATCGTAAAAACATCCGAAAAGATAGGATTGCACTGAGCTTTCTTTTTTTGAGTCTGGGCATCCTAAGCGAGCAAAAACCTCACGGGCCGTTTGTCCAACCACAAGAGCCCGCTTCCAATGCATACTGGTGCGGTAGTGTTTTGTCCTTAGGGGCATATTGACCAAGGATGCGGAGAGCAAGATACCTGATAAGGTATTGCGGCCCAACAAGGCAACCGCATGCTCAATGTTATTAAGCTCACTGCCATCCTGCGCCAAACCTGAGGCAATTTTTAAGGTCAAAAGTGCAAGGGCAGGGGACTGCTCAAGCTCTTCTTTAATGGCCTTATTGTTGCTTTTTGGATTCTCAATCACTCGTTGCAGGCTCATAATACGGGTGTGAATACTTGGGATCTTGTTGGATAAATCATTTTGCGAGTATACTTTCCGAGCCTCATCCGGCATCAGCAGGGTTGGCGAAAACCAGTCGAAATTTCCTGACTTTATAAAAAAGGTTGATCCGCAAGGGCAATTAAACCAAAGTTTTTTTTCTTCACAGACTCTTATGCGGTTTCCTTTGTTAATGATGTCATCATTTGTCTCAAAAGTTGCATTGCATGAGTTACATCGAAGCATAGGGACCCTGGAGTGTTAGTGATTATTTTTAGCTTCATTATAACTCAACATTCTATCAACCTTTTTTCTTTTGTGGCTCCGTTGAGCCATCACGTGCCTCGAGAATTGGGTTTTTGTTTCCCTGAATGATGAAGATCCGTTTTGCTCGTTTGAGTTCTGCAGGACTTGGCGGATAGCTGCGATCCCATGCTTCAAACAGTTTTTTGTTTTTTCTCGAAATGATTCCATGCCCTGGATAGGCATGATCCATGTACTGATAGGTGCGAGCAATAAAGCCTTTGACTTGATCTCTTGGCTCCACAGTATCGGCGCTAATTCGGGTTTTACAGTTCCCAAAACTTAGCCCCTCACCGCTAATGACTCCCATGGGTAGGTTACTCCGACGATTGTTAACCTCGCCAATAGCGGGAACAAGGTTATAGAGATCAGATTCCATCAGGTTGAACTCAGGAGAAACCTTGCGAGCACACCTGCGCCCCCGGTACTTCTTCCCCTTAGAGCTGATACAATTCGGGTGCCCCTCTCGCCAAGCCTTAAATGAGCGGCCAAAATCATAAGCAGGGACCACATGCTCCCACTCTATCCGATAGGAACGCTCATCTTCTTGAATTGGCTTAAATCCGCAAGATTGATGGTTGACCAGTTTGTCTTTGAAAGTACAGCCACAGTAGAAGGTTGTTTCCATGCCCTTGTAGAGCTCATGGGCTTTTTTCTTGGCCAAATAGAATCGCTTGCTGGTTTTATTGCCGGTGCTGGGTTTCACTTGCTCTTGACGGAAGCCAGGGCCATTGCTTGGAGGGTCTTGCTGCTTTGGCTTCAAGCCCATTGTGTAGACCACGGTGGCAAAGACAACTGTTGCAAGGCCTATGGCCATTTTTTGGGGCTTGCGCACATGAACCTCCTCTATCGTGTGCAAAAGGAAACGATTCCACCTGCAGATAAAGCATTAAATGAGATCAAAACGCAAGCTTAGGAAGAGCAGTCGGTAACATGGTATACTGGCAGAAAAGCATAGAGAGGCTCAAATTATGAAATTTCCCTTCCCCCTAGAGATTGCATTAATTGATGATGAGCCGGATATCGTCGAACTGACCAATATGGCGGTAGCACGTTTTGACGAGTTCACTCCTATCTGCTTTCATGATTCAGCAGAGGCTCTCAAAGTGATCGAAGAGCGTAAAGTCAGAGTCATTTGCACCGACCTTGAGATGCCGGGGGTTGACGGCCAAGATATTATTGATGCTTGTAAAAACTTTTCATGGAATACGGATATCATTGTGATGACCGGCGTTGCAAATTTGGAGCGTGCATTTAAGTGCTTTGACTCTGGCGCTTGGGAGGTGCTCCTCAAACCCGTTGACCTTGCAAGGATCTGTGCGGCCTTCAATCGAGTTGTAGACCGATATAAACTATGGCATGAAACCTGTCAGAAGCTTGGCATGGATTAGTCAAAATCACAGTGAACTCAAGCCTCCTTGCCTTCCCTTTAAATACAGCCGATTTATAAGAAGTAAGATGAAAGAAAGGCCAATAGAAACCGAGGCGAGTGCCCATGCCTCCGTATCCTTTCCATTGATGGTACGGGCGTAAATTGCAAGGGACAGGGTTTCAGTCTCTCCTGGGATAAGCCCTGCAACCATGATGGTAGAGCCAAACTCACCGAGAGACCGAGCGATTGCCAGAATGCAGCCGTTGAGAATCCCAGGAAGTGCAAGGGGCACACTCACTTGTCTGAAAGCCTGCCACCTAGTTAGGCCAAATGACTTGGTCACCTCAGTTAAGCTTTCGGGGATCTGGGCAAAGGATTGTTGGCATGCTCGCATCAGTAAGGGAAAGCTCACAAAAGCTGCGGCGATCACAGCAGCTTTCCAGTTAAGGATCAGGTTGACGCCGAAATGATTCAATAAAAATCTGCCAACAAGTCCACCAGGGGATAAAACCGTCAGTAGTAGTAGGCCACAGCTCGAGGGCGGTAATACCATTGGCAATAAGAGGATCGATTCGCAGATACTGACTGCGAACCCCTTACTGTGCGCAAGCCACCAAGCGCACAGTAAGCCAATTGGTAGGCTTAGTATCAATGCACTGAGGGCTATTTTCAGTGACAGCAAGCTAATGGTAAGCACGTCACCGATAAGCAAACTTAGATCCAGGCTGTTTGAAACCATGCTTGCTGAAGAAGGTTTGCCCTTCAGAAGAGGCTAAAAACTTTAAAAATGAAGTAGCAGTTTTGCGAGCCTTCTGGCTTGCACGTGAAAGCACCAAACCGAGGTAGAGGATAGGAGGATGGTCTGTGGGTGAAGCTTCCAGAATCACTTTGACCCTTCTGGCTTCTGAAACAGCATCGGTGCGGTATACCATCCCAAACGCAGCAGTTTTGTTTGCTACCATGCCCAAGACGCTGCGGGCATGATCAATGTAGACAAATTTTGACTTTAATCTTTCATAGAAGCCTACTTTGCGCAGATAGCTGTGGGTATAAAAACCGACTGGAACTGCTTCATCGCAGGTTGCTAGCTTAACCCGCTCAAGCTTTGCAAGTTGTTCCAAACTTAAGGCCTCGGTTTTTGTTTCCATAGGGCTGATAAGAACGAGGCGATTTGAAGCGAGACTAAGCACACTATCTTCTAGACCGAGCTTAGCTTGTATCATCTCATCAGCATTTTCTTTTGATGCAGAGATGAATACATCGAGAGGAGCACCCCACTTGATCTGCCTGACTAGGGTCGATGTGCCTGCAAAATTATACGTCAGCTTTGTTCCCTTTTCCGTCGTCTTGAGCCATGCTTCCCCTGCTTCTTGCAGGACATCTTGAAGTGAAGCAGCAGCTCCGATACGAAGCTTCATAGGAGCTGCCTGCAAGTCAGCAATAAAGCAAATCAAGGCACAGCAAAAGATAAGGTTTTCAAAGCACTTGATCACCATAAAAAAGTAAAGCCTTTCCCGAAGCACAGCCTGAGATTAGTCCTATTACTATAACAGTCTTTGTTTTTCAATTTGAACAAATGTTTTCCGCAATCTCTCTTGCTTTAGCAGGGAGTCAAGGAAAGCCCTATGTGAGTACCTAGCAAAACCAAAGAATAAGGTTTTCGATGGGTATGAGCATTCATTTTTGTTATTATGTCCAGGCTCTTGTTGACCTTAGCGAGAGAGCACGTTCTTTGATAATTAGGTATGGGTTCTACTAGTTAGTCCTCTAGTAGGTAAAAACCTAAAGGTAGTGCAGAGTATACTGTGTATGGCTATACTCACCGCCCAACGGCAAAAACAATTAATGCACAATATAGTACACAAAAACTTTACTCTGGAACGGAGTCGCTTAGGAAACTAAGTGTAGGGCGTGGAGCCAAGGTAAGACGTGGGAAGCGTAAAGCAACTCATGCAGTGGTTAAGAAGCGTCAAAAAAGAAGGGAAAAGTGAGAAGCTTGCTTCGATCTGATTACTGGAAGCCAACCCTCTTTAGGGGATCCTAAAAACCTACTGGATTTTTAGGTTGGTAGTTCGCTGAGGAAATCGAGAGATTAGACCGCAATTAATTCTGGAATAATATCCTGAGCCCTTTTTTCAATCAAGCCACCATGCCCGATGATGATGCGATCAATCTTCCATTGCTCTAGTTTTCTGATGGCCTCGTTATACTTCTTCTTATCCCTAATAAAATACTTAAAGAGCCTCGACTGAGAAGGCTTTGCCCCATCTAGACCCATCAGTGGAAAGAGGACCTTATGCCAAAAGCTTTGATTCTTTTTTAAGTTAAACAGAAGATCACTGGCAATCAGGGTGCATGAGGCTTTATGGTAGAAAACGTACTCGTTGACAAAGGGCATTCCTGTAATCGCAAGGGATTCCACCTCATCACTCCACTCTGGAGTCGTGCCAAAGCTCAAAGCACTGCTTATATTAATCTTGGAAATCATTTTTGGCTTTTTCTTTTCCAAACCTGGAGCATAAAAATAGTGAGCATCGGGAAATTGATCCATGAAATATTCTGCGTATTGGTGATGAAAGGTATTTGGAGAAACCACAGCTTTCACTGAACCTAAGGCATCTAGCTGTCTCCCAAGTTCGTCGCTTGGTTCGATAGGGGAATGAATCCAAAGTGAATGGTCTTGCAAACGGATAATGGTCATGACAGTTCCGAAATCTATCCCTAATAGATTCAAAGGTTGTCTAACTATCCATAAATTATCATGAAGATATTCAAGCATGGATTGCTCCCAGCGAGTGTGACTGATAGGTAATTCCTTACGAGGAAATACCCAAAATTACTGAACTGTTTCATTACTATAGGCTACATAGTTCCTGTATTGAGTCAATAAAGCAAGACATAAGTTTAAAATTAAACGTTAGGCTTCCTTGCTGAATCCTCGATAACCATAGGATCATACAGTTTTCTTTCCAAGATCCAATCGAAGCCAGGCTACTTGGGGCCTTTTGTGGAACACCCAGTTTTCCAATGTAAGTAATTTATATTTAACAGGTTCTATAACTTTTATTTTTATTTCATGGTCTTGGTTTTAAAAAGTTATAAATTTCTAAAGAATAATTGTTCTAATCCGATGGATCTGCAGCTTTATCGAGATTGGAGCCATGGAACAACAACCTTCAAATATTCTGGATTTCGTCGTGTCAAAGGTGCAGCACTCCGTGCCTTTGAAGGTTCCGCTTTGCATCGATCTGGATGGTACCCTTGTCAATACTGATACTTTATGGGAATCGTTTCTTTTACTCTGCAAGAAAAATCCCTTCTCGGCATTTTTAAGTTTGTTTACGATTTTTAAGGGCAAGCAGTTTTTTAAGGCTGAGCTTGCAGAAAAAGTTGCTTTTGATCCAGCGAACCTACCTTATAACCATAGATTTATAGAGTACTTGAAGGCTGAGAAACAACGGGGCCGAAGGCTGATTTTAATAACTGGTAGCCACCAAAGCATTGCACAGGCTGTTGCGGATCACTTGAAGATTTTCGATGAGGTCCATGGATCTAATCTTCACTCAAATTTAATTGGTGTCAGTAAAGAAGCCTATCTCGTGAACCTTATTGGTGAAAAGGAATTTCTATATGCTGGGAACAGTAAGGATGATTTAAAAGTTTGGAGGTCGAGCTATGGAGGCATTGCGGTTAATACCCCTCCAAGGTTGCTTGTAAAAGCAAAAAGTGCGTGCTCAATATTGCATGAGTTTAGCTCGCAAGCGAATCCACTACTTTCCGTGTTTAAGGCAATGAGGGTTTATCAATGGGTTAAGAATATCCTCATTTTCTTACCTCTTCTAGCTGCGCATAAAGTAGATCAAATAGACCTTGTCATTAAATTGGGTTTTGCTTTTTTGGCTTTCAGCCTGTGTGCGTCGAGTGTCTACCTGCTCAATGACCTTTTAGACCTAAGTGCTGATCGTAAGCATCCTCTCAAAAGACGTAGGCCATTTGCAGCAGGAACTCTATCCATTAAATTTGGAGTTCTTTTTAGCCCCATTTTGCTTGGCTTAGGCCTCAGTATTGCGTTCAACATTTCCTTGTCTTTTGGTCTCATGATTTTAGGCTATTACGGATTCACTTGTGCATACTCCTTTAAGCTAAAAGAACTTTTACTTATTGATGTTTTGGTGTTAACCATCCTTTACAACTGGCGGGTTCTAAGCGGAGCGCTTGCGACTGAAATCAGCTTATCCCCTTGGTTACTTGGCTTTGTAAGTTTTCTGTTTTATAGCCTGGCTTTTGCAAAGCGAAGCTCTGAATTGCAACTTATGCTCAAACACAAAAAGAAGAAACCTGGTGGGCGCAGTTACATCATCGATGACCTTAATCTAATCAACATGCTAGGAAGTGGAAGTGGCCTTCTTGCAGTTTTGATTCTAGCTCTCTATATCAACAGTTCAAAAATCCAGCTTCTTTATTCCCATCCCTTTCTCTTATGGCCAGTCTGCTTTGCAATGCTCTACTGGATTTCAAGGGTTTGGCTTCTAACGGGAAGGGGTAAGATGCATCAAGATCCGATAGTCTTTGCTCTTAAAGACCCAAGCAGTTATGTGGTCGGATTCTTTACTTTAGTCTTAGCGATTCTTGCTGTTTGATATAAACTTGAGTTTCTATAGTCATTTGCTAAAAAATCATCAATTCTTTTTTTAAAAGTAAGTAATTACCACTAGACGACAGATGGATTCTAAGCTAGCTTCAGTCAGAAGCCCCTGACTAATAGCCAGGGTAAGTATTATTGGACTATTTTTTTAGGGGTTTATGAGATGGTTGGCAATATAAAGCAGCTGTTCCGTCCTGCTCCCTATTTGGACGTTACAAGAAGTCCAGAAGAAGTAGATAGGGACTATAAGTATTGGCGCATTAGAATCTTTTACTCCATGTACATGGGCTACGTGTTCTTTTACTTTACTCGCAAAAGCTTTACCTTTGCGATGCCTAAGCTCATTGATGACCTAGGCTTCAGCAATGCGGATTTAGGCTTTTTAGGGAGTGCTCTGTACATATCGTACGGAATGAGTAAGTTTGCGAGTGGCATCCTCTCTGATCGATCGAACCCTCGTTACTTTATGTCGTTAGGACTCATCTTAACTGGTATCGCTAATATCTGCTTCGGAATGTCTTCCTCTCTATATATGTTTGCAATTTTTTGGACCATCAATGGATTGTTCCAGGGATGGGGATGGCCTCCTTGTACTAAGCTCATGACTTATTGGTTTAGTAAAACGGAGCGAGGCTTTTGGTGGAGTTTCGGGAGCACATCTCACAATGTCGGTGGTGCACTCATTCCACTTTTCGTGGCCTTAGTTTCCTCATGGGCTGGCTGGCGATGGTCTATGTACGCTCCAGGAATTGTGAGCATTGTGATGGGGCTTTTCTTGCTAGAAAGTCTGCGGGATGTGCCTAGGAGCCTTGGTTTGCCAGCCGTTGAAGAGTACCGCGGAGAAGAGGAGCCAGCTGAAGAGGCTAAGCAAGAAAGCGAAGGGGAGAAATCTCTCTCAGTTAAGCAAATCCTATTCAACGAAGTGCTTTCTAATAAGTCAGTGTGGTTGCTAGCCCTCTCTTACTTTTTCGTCTATGTGGTGCGCACCGCCGTTAATGATTGGGGCACCTTGTACCTTCATAAGGCTAAGGGTTTTAGTCTGATCCAAGCGGCAGCCAGTATTTCCTGGTTTGAACTGGGAGGTTTCTTCGGTTGCTTAGCGGCAGGGTGGTGCTCTGACCGCTGGTTTCAAGGCCGAAGGGTTCCCTTCATGGTGCTCTGTGCAATCGGCTTGCTTGGATGCATCAACCTGTTTTGGACCCTGCCAGATCACTATCTGTGGTTAGAAAACACACTGATGGCGAGCATTGGGTTTTTAATTTTTGGCCCGCAGATGCTGGTTGGCTTAGCTGCAGCTGAGTTTGTTGATAAAAAAGCTGCATGCACCGCAAATGGTTTTGCGGGTTGTTTTGCCTATGTTGGGGCCGCTGCAACGGGGTACCCCCTTGGTAAAATCATAGACCTTTGGGGGTGGAAAGGCTATTTCACCACCCTGAGTGTCTGTGCTGCTTTGTTTCTGCTCATCCTCTTCCCTCTATGGCTAAGCCGCAGGCCGCATATAAAAAAGGCTACTTTGAAACCTACCCCAAGTCCACAAACGATAAAGGCTTAGCTGCAATCTTAAGCTTTGCTACAATCCATGGTGAGCTCTCAAAAGACAACTGCGGATCAGTATTTTGCTGAATCCGCCATCTGCTTTCATTTGAAGGATGTCTTCATGTTCAAAAAGCTACTAGTCTTCGCCTTTTTGCTTTTGGTGACAAATAGCAGCCTTGCCCAGGGGCCTGTTACTAGCCAAAGTAATCCTGAAAACATTGATTATTATCTTTTGACCGTGGGGCTTGGTGAGGGCATTGCAGCAAGGTATGGCCATACCATGATTAAGATGGTTGATCGCACAAATTTGAGGGAAAGCAACATCAACTGGGGCATGTTTAGTTTTGCCGATCCCTACTTTGCCATGAATTTTTTTCTCGGGCACCTGCGTTATTGGGTGATTGATGAGTCTAGTAGGCACCTTTACCAACGCTATCGGTTTTACGAAAAAAGGCCAGTGGTCTCAGAAAAAATAAACCTCACCACGATGCAAAAAAAGCAGCTGTTCGACCTAATTATGGAAAACCTGGAGCCTGAAAATAAGTACTTCTGGTATCAATACTTTTATAAAAACTGCTCGACCATCCCTCGGGACTATCTCGATCAGGTTCTGAGTGGAAACCTGATGAAACGATTTGAGAATGAAATATCTGATACTAATTTTCGTGGGTACGTGCGGGTCAACCTAAATAGACCTCCGATCGTGGCATTTTTCCTTGATATAGTCATGAACGATCGTTTAGATGAGCCTTTGCCTAAGTGGGTGGAGATGTTTTATCCTGCCAAGCTACGCGAGTACCTTCTGACCTTGCCTGCTTATGATGATGATGGTAAGCCGGTGGCAGGCTCTCAGCTTTTGACTGAGACCAGGGTGATCGTTGATCTTGAAGACGTTCCACCAGATCCTTGGCGCGTTCACCCGTGGTTTCTTGGTTTGAATCTATTGGGGCTTATCTTTGGCTTTGGCTTGCTGCAGATAAAGCAAGAATCAAAATACCGATTGATAGCGAATAAGCTGGGGAGCATCAGCCTGGCTACCTTCATGGGGTTTTGGTCACTATTCGCTGGCATCTTAGGGTTGACGATGACAGTGAGCTGGATGTTCTCAGCACACCTTGATCTATACCACAACGCAAATCTATTCTTGTTTTGGCCTGTGGACCTCTTGTTTTTAGCTCCTAGTGTTTCATTGCTATTCTCAAAAAAACCGGGGGCCCCATCCTGTTTGATGCAAATGATTTACTATACTGCAATGGCTCACCTTGCTGTGATTCCTCTTTGGGTCCTAGCCTGCCTTTTTGGCTTTATTTCCCAGAACTGCAATTGGGTGATCATTTATATTGCTCCCGTAGCGATCGCTCACTACCTTTTGGTGGTGTATTTCTTTCACAAAAGAAAAACAGAAGGTGGGTAAGCCCCAATGCAAGACTACAAAAAGCTCAGGAAGCCTCTAACCAAAGAGGGGCATGCAATCCTTGCAGAAGAACACTATCAGCTTTCACGTGTGGAAAGGCCAAAGGTCGTTGACGGAATAGCCACTGCTGCAGCTGAAGGAGATCGTTCGGAAAATGCTGAGTATATTTACGGAAAGAAAAGACTTAGGGAGTTGGATAAACGCCTTCGCTACTTGGACTACCTTCTGAAAGATGCACAGATTATTGATCCCAAAAACTTGAGCGGGGATCGCGTCTGTTTTGGTTCAACGGTCACGGTGGTCGACGAAGATGGAAATGAAAACAACTGGATGATCGTCGGTGAAGGCGAAGCAGATTACAAAGTAGGCAAAATATCTTGGAAGTCTCCAGTAGCAAAGGCTCTTTACGGCAGAAAGGTCGGTGACGTGGTCTTAACTCACAGACCAAAGGGCGAAATTGAATTAGAAATCTTAGAGCTTAAATTTATTTAAATTTCAAACACTTCTTTGGCTCTCCTCAATAAAAAAATTTTGCTGCCACTGGCAAGTAACCTATGATCAAAGATAAACGCTTTTAAAGTTACTTAGTCATATCAAATGAGGATCAGCATGAAGGGACTAAAAGAAGATGACGCTGACTTGCAGCAACTACATGCGGAGGGTGAGGAGCTGCTAGCAGAGCTAGGAGTCGGTGGGGAAGATAAGGAGGAAGACAACAGCCTGCCCTGCGTTCTAATCTTGGAGGATGATGAGGTTTCGTCCTTTATGCTGGTAAAGCTGGTAAAAAAAATGGGCTGCCGGGTACGAAGTTATGAAAATCCATTGAAGGCCCTTAAGGAGGCAGAAAGCTTTAAAGTAGCTTTACTTTTTTTGGATATGAAGCTTCCCGAAATGAATGGCCTTGAATTCTTAACTAGGCTCAGAGAAGTTCAGAAAAACCAGGATATTCCCGTGGTTGTGGTCACAGGGTACACCCAGAAACATTTAGTCGATAAGATCTTGCAACATAAAGTGCAGGGAATCTTGGCTAAACCACTAAAAATGGAGCGAGCGATCCATTTTATTCATAGCTTGGGTGGGGAAGCCAAAATTAATAAGGAAGCAAAGGCTTAAGATGCCTTAGTTTTCATTGCCTTCTCAAGGCCACCGGTTTCATCACGCTCAATATTCTTTCTTTTTACAAAGCGTGGTAATTGAGAGCTGAGCTTTTTTATTTCATCAGATAATGGGGTGTTCAATGAAAAAAGCCTAAAGCAGCACAGCTGACCTGGTTTAATGGTGACCGTGCCAAGGATATCGGTCCTCTCAAGAACTGAAATCCCCTCACTGCCTGAGTCCTCATTTTCCCCATCTTTTTTCTTGTCTTTGTTATCCTTGTCGTCTTTGTAGCCTGAGATTTTCAGAGGTGATCCATTTTTTAAGGCAAGCTTAACCTTGCCTAGAACCCTCTTGGCTTTTTCAGTCACTTTTTTGCTATTCAGTTCAACGGTCTCCTCAAGAAGCTTCACAGCTTCTTCCAATTTGTCGAGGCGAAGGTTGGCAAAAGCTAGATTGAACATGACCGCCGCTTTAGTTTCAATTTTTTTATCTGGTATGGAAGCAATGGTATCTTGGTAGATCTTGATACTTTTTTGTGCCTCATTGCTCTTTGCATAGGATACTGCTTGATTGTTCATAAAGGCAATGACCGTGTCGAGTGACTCCAGCTCCTCCATTAGTTTTTTCGCTTGCTCAGTATTGCCTTCCATAACCCGAATAGAGGCCTCGCTTTCCTTCACGGTTTCATTATCACCATCAAGTTCTTTGGCTTTATTGAGTGAGTCCTCTTTCTTTTCATCATTATCCATTTGGGTGCTTACGATGGCGATGTTGCATAGACGCTCAATATTTTTTGGAGAGAGCGATTGTGCTTTTTCAAAGCAGCGGAGAGCGGCCTCGTGGTCATCTAATTTGAGAAAGCATTTACCGAGGTGGTTCACCAGATAGACTGTGTCGGTTTCTCCTTTGATCGCCTGAATGGTCAGATCCCTTGATTTTTGGTAGTTTTGTTCAACGAAGGCAAATTCAGCTTCGATCATCTGTTTTCTCGCATCAGAGATGGTATCAAGGGACTTATATTTGTCGAATAGCGAGCTGGCATTCTTAAACTCTTTTCTTTTCAAAAACCCTCTAATTTTTGTCTCCATCACAGCTGCTTCAGTGGGATGGTGATACTGCCTGAGGCCATAGAGTGTGGTCTCAATAAGTTCTCCTCGTTCGTAGCTTTCTTGCAAAACAGCGGTGATGCCCATCTCTTTCATAAGTTCTTTGTCATCTTTGGCAAAGCCTTTCCCCAGTACAATGATAGGGGGTGAGCCGGACTCAAACTTAAGCCTCTGCAATAGCATTGGGGCTGGTAAGCCGGGAATGGTCCATTGTATAAAAATCAAATTTGGAGTTTGTGACTTCATAGCGTCAAGAGCTTTTTTTCCATCTGTGAAGTGCTCCATTTTTTTTACCCCAAGAGGGCTTAAAATTGTATCTAGCTTTTTAAAACGCTCTTCCTTGTCACCAATGTACACACAAGATTCCACAGAAAGAGGGCTGATCTCTAGCTTTGCTAATTCCTCGCTGCTACTAAGGGATTCGGGATCGATTTGTAGCTCAGATAGCATATCATTTATATCATCAGGATACTTCTGATCAATTAGGAAAGCCTGTAGCAGAGATTTTTTAGCGTCCTCTTTTTCACCTTTTTTAAAGTAGGACCTACCAAGTGAAAGGTAGCTTTCATAATCACCTGGGTATAGGTCTAAGATGCTATTATTTAGCTCAATAAGTGGGTCCCAATGGGATTTTTCATTGAAGAATTTACGGATGTAAGTTGCACTTACTCTGGTTGTATCGCCACTCTCTTCAGAGTATAGGGTTTTCAAGTTGATGATTTCACCCACTAAGGAGTCTTTATTAAAGGGGGCAGTGAAATGGCAAAATAATCCTTTTTCGTAGGCAAAAGCAAGAATCTCGTGGTGCTTGTCTTCAACAAGAAAGCTCACTTTAATGTGTTTCAAGCTTGGATTGTCAATAATCAGCAACAAAAGTGACAGTGAGTTTGGGTCTTGGTCCGTCAAAACAGGCAGAACGATCCAGTTAACGGGCTCTACCTCCATCTGCGAGATTGCATCTTTAACGCTACCAACCCCATGAATTTTGCCGATCTCCTGACTCTTAAGAACTGAGACGAGCATAGACCGTTTCGGTGCACTTGGTTCGATGATGAGTACCACTGAGTCTTCAGAAAATAACATAATTGCCTCTAGCTTAAATAGTCTAATCTAACGCAGTACCTTGTTCCCAGAATGTTGAAAAAGGGCCTATAAAGATAATAAGCCTTGGGTCTAGTTGGTTCTTCTTGTTTCCAATTAAGTCCATCTGGCCTTCCTTGATATCGATCTGCCAGGTAGCAAGTGCTTTTTTTTTACCGGAGTTCCCACTGTTTACAGAGGATTTAAAATGGGCAATCAGGTTGCCAAACCTTTTCCCGCTTTCATCCGAGTTAAGGTACTCTAGGAACAGCTCATTGTTGTTTTGGCTCCTTCCTTCTTGACTTGCCCTAGCTAAAAGAACCCCCTTTTGGTCAAACAAATGATAGCTTTCAAGCCTTGAGCTGCCGGTGTCGAGTCGGTGAATTTTTCCCAAATAAGTACCCTCAAAATTGTAAACCCTTAAGGTTCTTAACCATCTGATACTCGCTTCTGCGATCAACCTCCCCTGTTTGTCGGTCCACCACAAATGCCGGTATCGGAAGAATCCAGCTCCAATATGGGCCCCATCGATCAATGATTTATTTTTGGTAATACCTTTTGCATCCATCAAGAACTTTAGATTGCGATCGTCAAAGCTACGCCGCTGCTCTGTCAAACTTAAGAGGCTTGGGAGGCTTGGTATTTTCTTATTTTTCCCTTTAATTCCAAGTGACTGCTTTTCCCTAATAGGTAGTAAGTCCTCCACTGAAATCATATCAAAGGCCAACAGCTTCGGGGCCAGCAAAAGGTTTAAAATTAGGTAGATAAGGCATCTGCTCTGGTGCATTAGAAAGCTCCTAGTATGCTTCTTATGTGTCTTTCGGGGGACTTGGGGTGAGTCTTAAAGCTTCTTCCCAATAACTTGGGCTGGACGGTTCTAAGTATCTGAAAATATGAAGATAAAATCGAAGCTGGGTCATGCGGTTTTTCAATGGACAGGCCGCCTAGCCTCATGTTATAAGGGGCTTCTTTATCATCAGTTTGTGACAAAAGGAATTTATGAATACTCGCTGTGGATATATCGCACTGCTTGGAAGACCCAATGCAGGAAAAAGTACTCTTCTTAATGCATGCATCGGACAGAAAATCGTGGGGGTTTCTAGGCGCCCACAAACGACCCGCAACAAGGTGATTGGGATTAGTTCTGAGGGTGATACGCAGCTTGTTTTTCTTGACACTCCCGGTATCCATAAAGCCCAGGGACGTGCAAAAATAAATCATACCATGAATAAACTTGCTTGGTCATCTGCAGCTGATGCTGACCTCATCTGCTATATGGTGGATGCAAGTAAAGGATGGACTGGGGAGGACACCCTTTACTTTTCAGCATTACTTGAGCATGCAAAAGTTCCCGTGGTGGTCTTGGCAAGTAAAGCTGACGCCCTTAAAAAAGCAAAGATCAATGAGGGTGTGGATTCGATCCTTTCAGGAATGAAAGACTGTAAAGAGGCAAGTACATTTGATCAGCTTTTGATGGACGAGCCTTTATTAATCTCAGCAAAGCAAAAGGAATCGGTCGAGAGCTTTAAGTTAAAACTATCCTCAGCTCTTCCAAAAAGCCCTTGGCTCTATGGAGAGGACGAGCTAACCGACAAGCCTGAGCGATTCTTGGTCTCTGAGCTTATCAGAGAGCAGCTTTTCCGTAAGCTTGGTGCTGAGCTTCCCTATGGCTGTGGAGTGACCATTGAGTCCATGCAAACTGGGGAAAAAATTGTCCGAATCAAAGCCTGCATCATTGTCGCTAGAGCGAGCCATAAGCCGATGGTTATTGGTAAAGGCGGACGTTCCATTAAAGAGATCGGAAAAGAATCCAGGTTGAGTCTAGAGCAACATTTTGAGAATAAGGTTTATCTTGAGTTGTTTGTCAAAGTTAAAGAAAACTGGATTGATCGGTCTGATCTAATCTGTGCTTTTCAGCAAATTGAAGAAGCCTGAAGTCAAAAATCCCTTATATTTTAAGTTTTAAAAACCTGATAAGATCTCCTACTTAAGAGTACCATGTTCGTTTGTAAGGAGGCTTTGAAAGGTGGAAAACCATACCTATGATTTCTGCATCGTCGGATCTGGATTTGGAGGAAGCGTGAGTGCCCTCAGGCTTGCAGAAAAAGGCTACAAAGTGGCTGTGGTGGAAAAAGGTCAGAGGTTTAGGACTAAAGACTTTCCCAAGACTAACTGGAATTTAAAAAAATGGTTTTGGATACCATGGTTTAATTGGCGAGGTTTTTTTAAAATGACTTTCCTGAGGCACCTAACCGTGTATTCAGGGGTTGGAGTCGGAGGAGGATCTCTGGTTTATGCTTCCACCCTGCCAGTTCCGAAAGACCACTTTTTCAAAGCTCCATCTTGGGCTCATCTAGCAAACTGGAAAGATGAGCTGCTTCAGCACTACCAAACTGCCAGGAAGATGCTTGGAGTGAGCACCAATCCTAAGCTAACTTACTCCGATAAAATCATGGCTGACTTAGCTAAGGTAACTCCAAATAAATGTCCTACCCATTGATGGTTAATTTTAGTACAGTTCTGGCCTGTGATTGCGCACTCT
>JABSRF010000150.1 GCA_013215275.1 Oligoflexales bacterium
AGCTGCTCAAAAGGCTATCAAAACCCATTTGCCAAAAAACCTCAATTTTACCATTTAAAAGATCGCTTGATTAGGGATTAGTATGCAGACTCAAGAAAACTTAAAGAAGCTATACATTAATATTGACTCTGAAACTTGCCTTAGCTTAATTGGTTTCGAGTATTCTCAGGAACTGTACTCACTCGTGGCCAAATCTCGAGCATCTCTCCGAAAATGGCTACCATGGGTTGACTATATCCATTCTCAAGGTGATTTCAGCCAGCTTATTCAGTACTACCTGAATAAACACCGCAACAACGGCACCATCACCATGTGCATTAAGCATAAGAACCAAGCAGCAGGCATCATTGGCTTCAACTACATTGATTGGAAAAATAAGTCAGGGGCATTAGGCTACTGGTTGGGTAATCAGTTTCGCGGAAAGGGGATCATGCTTTCTTCCTGTAGAGAAATGATCCAGCATGGTTTTAGACATCTCCACCTACACAAGATCAATATTCTCTGTGCGACGGGTAATCTCTCAAGCAGAAAAATACCCGAGCGTCTTAATTTTCGCAAAGAGGGTTTACTAAGAGACGGTGAGTGGCTGAACGACCATTATGAAGACCTTTATTCTTACTCTATGCTTGCAAAAGAGTGGGCCTAGTCGTTCTTAAGTAAACGCTGCTCCCAATTACTCCTCTTAAAAAACTTACCTCTAAAACGCCTATGATTTGGATTTTCAACCAAGAACCCTTTACCGCGCTCATCATCAACCCAAACAACCTTTGACCCGCTTGTGTATTTCAAAGTTTCAGTGTCCACCAGCAAATCAACCGACTCATTCCCCAGCGTTTGGGTCATCTTTATGTCTCCTGGTTTTGGATCATCAAAAGAAACTCCATAGTAGAAGCCGTCACAGCCTTTTCCCTCGATGTACAAACGCAGAGAAAGATTCTCCCATTCAGGATTATTTTTTCTTAGATCTAAAGCACTTACAATAGCATCAGCGGAAAATGAGATTTCGTTATCTTGAGTATTCATATACTGCTTACAGCCTTCTGAGTTTGTGAGAAAGGGGATGAGATTTGCCTAAATGATATGGATTATCATTATCGCTAAAAAAAGTAAAGTAATTTGCTCCAAGCTAGCCTGCTAATATTGCGAGAAAATTTCCGCTAAAACCAGTAACATTTTGATTTTATTCTAAAAAATTTAAATTAACTTTTTCTGGATTAATGTCGACTAAATTGATAGAGTTTAGAAGCGGTCTTAGCCAGGGGTAGGCTTTGCATTCCACCCTAAGTCGCTAATCTGCAGAGCATAAGCCCATCTTCCAAAGGGTTTTTTACTCTTTTTTCGACCATAATTGCTAGAGAAAACATCTAAGCAGCTTTTTTTATGGACTATTAACTAACTTGCCTGACTTAGGAGCGTCGTATGAGTCAACAAGTCACACAGGAAGAACTCACTAACCGAAAGTATAAGTACGGCTTTGTTTCGGATGTCAGTGCAAAAACCTTTGCTAAGGGGTTGAACAAAGATGTCATAAAACGCCTTTCTCAAATCAAGGAAGAGCCTGAGTTTCTTTTAGAATTTCGCCTGAAAGCTTATGAGTATTGGCTAACACTAACCGAGCCTAAATGGGCAAATGTTAACTATGCCCCAATTGACTTTCAGGATATTAGCTACTACTCAGCACCGGAGTCTAAACCAGGCCCTAAGAGTTTGGACGAGGTAGATGATGAGGTGCTTCGCACGTTCGAAAGACTCGGCATTCCACTATCAGAGCAAAAGCGTCTGACTGGTGTTGCTGTCGATGCAGTTTTCGACAGTGTATCGGTAGGCACCACACACCAAGAAGAGCTTGCAAAACTTGGTGTCATTTTTTGTTCTTTTTCAGAAGCGGTCAAGAACCATCCTGAGATTGTAAAAAAGTATCTGGGAAGCGTCGTTCCCTACAAAGATAATTTCTATGCAACGTTGAATTCAGCCGTGTTTTCTGACGGCTCATTTGTATACATTCCTAAGGGAGTCCATTGCCCCCTAGACCTATCCACTTACTTTCGTATCAATGCGGCAGAAACAGGGCAGTTTGAACGCACTCTTATCGTCGCAGATGAAGGCAGCAAGGTAAGCTATCTGGAAGGGTGTACGGCCCCGATGCGAGACGAAAACCAGCTTCATGCTGCTGTTGTAGAAATCGTTGCTTTAAAAGAGTCTGAAGTCAAATACTCAACCGTACAGAACTGGTATGCTGGAGATGAAAATGGCAAGGGTGGCATTTATAACTTTGTTACCAAACGTGGCTTGTGCCAGGGAGAACGGTCAAAGATTTCATGGACCCAAGTAGAAACAGGCTCTGCAATCACATGGAAATACCCAAGTGTGATTTTAAAAGGTGATTACTCTCAAGGAGAGTTTTACTCTGTAGCCCTAACAAACCACTGTATGCAAGCAGACACTGGGACCAAAATGATCCACATTGGCAAGCAAACCAAAAGTCGGATTGTTTCCAAAGGGATTTCAGCAGACAAATCTAAAAATAGTTACAGAGGCCAAGTGAAGATTGCAGCAAGCGCAGAAGGCGCCCGCAATCACACAGTATGTGACAGCATGCTGGTAGGTATTAATAGCATTGCAAACACATACCCTTACATAGAAGTTAAGAACAAATCGGCTACCGTGGAGCATGAAGCAAGCACTTCAAAAATCAGTGCCGATGAAATTTTCTACTTTAAGTCCAGAGGAATTGGTGAAGAAGAAGCAATTAGCCTTCTACTTAATGGCTTTTGTAAAGAAGTATTCAACCAGCTCCCCCTAGAGTTTTCTGTTGAAGCAGTCAAGCTCCTCGAAATGAAACTAGAAGACAGTGTCGGATAAAGTCGTAAAGGAAAGCATCTAATGAACCTGATTGAAATTAACGATCTTCACGCCTCTCTTGATGGTAAAGAGATTTTAAAAGGTTTAAACCTTAGTGTAAAAGCTGGTGAAGTGCATGCAATCATGGGCCCAAATGGTTCGGGCAAAAGCACCTTGTCAAAAGTTATCGCTGGACACCCAGACTACGAGGTGAACTCTGGTAGTGTAAACTATGAGATCAACTTCAAAATGCGTGACTTGCTAGCCTTGGAAGCTGATGAGCGAGCTCGTGAAGGGGTCTTTTTGGCTTTCCAATACCCCATAGAGGTGCCAGGAGTCAGCAACTCCGAGTTTCTTAGAGCCTCATTTAATGCTGTAGTCGGCCACCAAGGTGGTGAAGAAATGGACCCCTTGGATTTTGATGAGTTTCTCAGAGAAAAGATCAAATTCCTGAATATGCCTGAAAACTTCATTGGTAGGCAGGTGAATGTTGACTTTTCCGGAGGTGAAAAAAAACGCAATGAGATTTTGCAGATGGCAGTTCTTTCACCTCGTTTAGCATTCCTTGATGAAACAGATTCCGGCCTTGATGTTGATTCATTAAAGCTCGTGGCAAATGGAGTGAATAAGCTTAAAAACGAACAAAACGGGATCGTCCTGATCACCCATTATCATAGACTCCTGGAATACATCCAACCTGATTATGTCCATGTTCTCCATGATGGCAAGATAGCCCATACCGGCAATAAAGAGTTAGCCTTAGAAATTGAGCAAAAAGGCTATGAGCACTTAATCAACTAAGAGACAGGAAATTTATCATGAGTACTAGCGTTCAGCCATTTGAAGATATATTTCAGGACTCTGGTTGTGATGCTCCTAAATGGGTCCTTCAGGAAAAAGAGCGAGCCTGGAAGGAATTTTGCAGAGCGGGTGTGCCCACAAGAAAAGTGGAAGATTGGAAATACACAAACCTATCTTTTTTGAACAAAACCCATTACCAAAAAGCCGCTGCTGCAAGCAGCTTGATCCCTGATGCGCTCAAAGATTTTTTGATTCCCGAAACCATCACCATCGTGTACTGGGATGGAATTTTTATGGGGGCATTAAGTCAGTTAAATGATCTTCCAAAAGGCTTGCAAATAGCTCCTTTAGCGACTGCTTTTGCAAATCAAGAGCAAGAGCCATCAAGCTTGTATCAAAGGTTTGCCGATTTAAGTAAAGACAACGCCTTGATTCACATGAACGAAGCCCTAGCTTCAAACGGGATTTTTATTAACGTCGAGAAAAATGCTCAAATTAATAAACCCGTCCACATCTTACACCTAAACTCTCACACTGCTGGTTGGCCTATAGCTAGCTTCCCAAGAATCACGATCATTCTTGAAGACAGTGCAAATGCAAAAATCTATGAAAGCTTTCACTGCATGAACAAATCAACAGCAAGTGATGTGAGAGCATTTTGCAATAAAACCACTGATGTTTTATTAAAAAAGAACTCTAAGCTTACCTATATATGTACGCAGAAGCTCAGCCAATCTAGCGATCAAATTTGCCACACAAGGGTACTGCAAGAAAAACACTCGCTCCTCGACTCCCATGTTTTAGGGGTTGGGGGAAAGTTATCCCGTCAAAGCATCGAAGTTTGGCAAGAAGGTGAAGAAGCCCACTCTAGTTTAAACGGGCTTTTCCTTGGTCGTGAAAAGCAGCAATGCGAACAAAGGACATCGATCAGACATAAAGTTCCCTACGGAACAAGCGATCAGTATTACAAGGGTCTTTTGACTGGAGAGGCACGCGGTGTCTTCTTAGGCCATGTTGGAGTTGAAAAAGGGGCTCAAAAAGTTAGAGCTAAGCAGTTAAATAAGAACCTCTTGCTCAACGATCGAGTGGAGATCGACACGAAGCCGGAACTGGAGATCGACTCAGACGACGTAAAATGTGCACATGGTGCGACCGTGAGCCAACTACGTTCTGAAGAGATTTTTTACCTACAGAGTCGGGGCATCAACAAAGAAAAAGCTAAGTTTTTGCTCTCTCATGCTTTCGCATATGAAATCATTGCTAAGCTTGGTGACGATACCGTGGCAGCTATTTGGAATGAGATCGTAAGGGACTTCTTCAAAGAGGCTCAAGCCTTGGGAGATTTCGCATGAGCAATCAGTTAGACCTGTACCAACAGGTGATCCTTGAGCATAACCGTAAGCCCAAAAACTTCCATTGCATGGATGAGGCGTCCCACCAAGCAGAGGGATATAACCCTTTATGCGGTGATCATCTTTGGGTTTACTTAAAAGTCGACAATGACGAAAAGATTGTCGACATCTCTTTTTCAGGAAGCGGCTGTGCCATCAGCAAAGCAAGTGCTTCTATGATGACCAGCTCCCTTAAGGGTAAGCACCTATCAGAAGCTAAGGCTCTTTTTACTCAATTCCAACAGCTTTTAAAGGGTGAACTTGACCCAGAAAAAGATAGCCACGATTTAGGGAAATTGAAGATATTTTCCAGCATTTGGCAGTACCCCTCACGGATAAAGTGTGCAGGCTTAGCCTGGCACGCGATGAATGGTGCTTTGGAGCAGAGCAAAGAGTCCATTACGACCGAATAAAACAGAGGTTTTTTCAATGCTACAATTTCGCATACAAAGTACCCCAAACCCTCTTGCACGTAAATATGTACTCAGCAAGGACCTAAAGCGTGACGGTAAAGTAAGCTATCAACAAGCTGACCAATGCCAACATGTGCCGCTCGCTCATGCTCTTATGCACGTGGATGGGGTCACTCAGGTACATTTCTTCGAAAATATTTTGACGATTACTCAAGATGGATCAAGCGACTGGTCCTATATGGACCAGGCAGTTCAAAACATCGTTACTGAGCAAATTGACCAACACAACATCGACTTTGTCGATTACTTAGAACAAGAAAAGCCTGTTCGTGATGACCTTCCTCCAGAGCTTCAAACCATTGAAAAGATCTTGGATGACACGATCAGACCTAGCCTACAAATGGATGGTGGAGACGTTGAACCACTTGACCTTGAAGGCAATATTCTTACCATTCGCTACATGGGAGCCTGTGGTGGCTGCCCCAGCTCAATGACCGGAACTTTAGAGGCCATAAGGCATGTTCTGAAAGCTGAATTTAGAGAAGATATCGAAGTGGTAGCGATATAAATTAATAAACCCTGAGCAAGCTGCTTAGGGTTTTGAAAGGCCGATTTATGACTCTTTCTGTTTCACAAACTTTTGCTGCAATGAGTGCAAAGCTCGAGCACATCGTTCCACCGGCAGAGCTCATGCTCCAAGCTGAGCTTGTGGTTGAAATTGAAGAACTAAAACGAGAAAGAAATGCGATCATTTTAGGGCATAACTATATGGAACCAGCCCTATACCACACGGTCCCTGATTACACGGGAGACTCCCTAGAGCTAGCACGCAAGTCTGCACAAACCGATGCTGATGTCATCGTTTTCTGCGGAGTTGAATTTATGGCTGAAACAGCAAAAATTCTCAACCCAAGTAAGACGGTACTGATCCCCTCAGATCGCGCAGGCTGCTCTTTAGCCGAAAGCATCAGTGCAGATGACGTTAGGGCACTGAAGGAGCAATTTCCAGGTGTGCCTGTTGTGACTTATGTGAATAGCTATGCAGAAGTCAAAGCGGAAACTGATATTTGCTGTACATCAGGCAATGCAAAAGCAGTGGTTAACGCCCTAGACTCGGAGCAGATTATCTTTATTCCTGACGAGTACCTGGCAAGAAATATTGCCAGGGAAACTGGGAAACAGTTAATCGTCCCGAAAAGAAACTCCAAAGGTGAGCTTGCATCAGGGCAACCTGCCAGCCAGGGCACCCTCATATCCTGGAATGGTAAATGCGAGGTTCACGAACAGTTTTCTGTTAGCGATATCAACATGATCAGGAAACAATTTCCTGAAGCTGTGATCCTTGCGCATCCAGAATGCCCTCCTGAGGTATGCGAAGCGAGTGATTACTCTGGTAGCACCTCAAAGATGATTGACTATGTGAAAAATGGCGCAGCAAAGCAGTATGTCCTGATGACCGAATGCTCTATGGGCGACAACATTGCTGCTGAAAACAAGGACAAAGAGCTTTTAAGGTTATGCAGTGTTCGCTGCCCTCATATGGCTCAAATTTCTTTAGAAATGACTAGAAATGCCTTAAGGGACCTCAAGCATGAGGTCACCCTCCCTGAGGACATACTGGTCAAGGCGAAAAAGTCTTTAGACAGAATGTTAGAGATTGCCTAGACAAACAGGAGGTAAATGCTTGTGAACTTTACAGCAAAGAGCCGCTATGCCCTAAAAATCATGATGGACCTAGCAGATAGCAAGCTTGTTGGTAAGCAGCAGCGCAACAAGATAGCAAGCCGACAAGGTATCTCCGTCGATTTTATGGACCATATCATGGCTAAGCTACGCAGCAGCCAATTGATCGAAAGCACCAGAGGACGGTTTGGAGGCTTTGAGCTAAAACAGGCTCCTGAAGAGATTAGTCTATGGGATATTTTTGTTGCTGTTGAAGACAACATTTACCCAGTCCAGTGCATTGAAGACCATGATGCCTGCAAGTTTGAGGCATCATGCATCTCATATGATGCATGGAGCGATGTCTTCTACTCAATCAAAAAGGAGCTTACCTCAAAGTCCTTAGCTCATATGGTCGAAAAGTGGCAGCAAAAGAAAGTTCACCTTAAGCTAAGCAATCTAACGACAAGCCAAGAGTGTAAGGCGCCAAGCAAAGGAAATACTGAAAGAAGCCAAACCTCTACTCAAAACCTAAAGCACCGCGGATAAGCCCTTAAGAAGCGAGGGCGAATTCGCCACCCTCTCAAACACCCCGCAAAAAAAATATAAAATAATGGCAAAAAAATAAAAGCTAACTTATCTTATTGACTAGGTCCTAGAAAACGCAATGCCCGGCCAAAGTTGAACTCTCCCTCTATCCATTGCTGGATCATTTGTTTATTGCCGGTGTTGCAAGAAACAACAGTGAGGAAAGATAATGCGTATTGTCATGGTTGGTTCAGGTTATGTTGGCTTGGTGTCCGGTACATGCTTAGCAGAGATCGGACATGAAGTCACCTGCGTTGACATCAATGAAGAAAAGATAAACAAACTTAAAGATAGTATCTCACCTATTTTTGAGCCAGGAATCGAAAAGCTTCTGCGTCAAAACCAAGAACATCAGCGCCTATTTTTCTCAACTAATTTGGCAGAATCTTTGGTGGACTGTGAAATTGTCTTCATTGCAGTCGGAACCCCCCCTGGCGAAAACGGTGAAGCAGACCTTAAGTATGTGGAAGCGGTCGCTGAGGAAATCGGCCAAAAGGCAAATAATGATATGCTCGTCATTGTTAAGTCAACGGTTCCGGTTGGCTCTTGTGACCGTGTCGAGCGAATCATCAACAATTCATTAAAGAAGCGAAATATTGAGCTTAAGATCCCTGTTGCGTCAAACCCTGAGTTTCTTAAAGAAGGGACTGCGATTTCGGACTTTATGAAGCCAGACCGAATTGTGGTTGGACTCAAAATCCATAAAGGTGAGAAAGAGATCCTCCAGCTCTACCGCCCCTTCACCATAGACGATCCTAGCAAGCTCCTTCTTGTTGAGCGTAAGGCGAGCGAGATGATCAAGTACACTGCCAATGCAATGCTTGCAACCCGCATTAGCTTTATGAATGAGCTCTCTAGGCTATGCGAAAAACTCGCTGTCAATATCGATCAAGTCCGCCTAGGAGTCGGAAGCGACGCCAGAATCGGAAAGAAATTCTTGTATGCAGGGCCTGGGTATGGAGGCTCGTGTTTTCCTAAAGATGTCTCAGC
>JABSRF010000151.1 GCA_013215275.1 Oligoflexales bacterium
GATTTTTATAACAATCGGAGACCTCATCAAGCTCTTGGATATAAGAGGCCAGTTGAGGTTCATTATAGCATTCAATAGCAAGTTTTAGTTTTACTTATACAAAGCTATTTTTGGTCTGGACAGTGGGGTCCACTTCAAACTTCGATAAAAAGGAATGAACTTAAATGACTCTTATTCGCTGGATCCTTAGGCAGTTGATTACAGTTGTGGATTACTTCTTTCAGCCTAAATTTGCCGAGCGACCTCATGATTTACAGCAAGAGCTAGACAGGAAGACTGCAAACCTAAGCATATACCAGTTTAAAGCATGCCCATTTTGTGTGAAGGTGAGATGGGCCCTACTCAGGATGGGCCTAAGAGTTCAATACCTAGATGCCAAGAACCATGAAGCAAGCAAACAAGAGCTCTTGAGTGGGGGAGGCAAGGTCAAAGTTCCATGCCTAAGAATCAAGCATAGTGACGGCAGCTCTAGCTGGATGTATGAATCCAACGATATTATCAATTATTTCGAGAACGAAGTATTGACCCTCCCCTCGCAGCCTACAGCCCAGACGAAGGTGGCAAGTACCTAAAACAGCTTGATCTATTCACCTAATTTTCCCAATATTAAAGTTCCTCTTGAAATATGGTACAGAAACACGGTATCATGTTACTCTTTATTGGCTTTTTTTAAGTTTTTTGCTGAGGGTTTTGATGATCGGTTGAAACCTTAGCGATAAAACTTTTTTAGTTTTTAAACAATTCAAGTTCCACTAAGGAGAAAGGCTGCAAGATGCAAGTAAGAAAGATGTCAAAACAGGAACTCTCCCTATTGGATCAGCAAAACCAAAGCCGCAAAATGCTAGGGGTTCCCTTACTCAAGGCTAAGGTTAGAAAATGTATCCACTGTAAAACCCTTTTTGAGTCTGTAGATAAACGAAGCTGCGGATGCAAGTCTCGGGTTGTTTCATCTCTTGCTGGAGTTGAGATCGTTTAAGCTCTCATGCCTTGCCTTCCCAAAGGCAAGAAACAGCACTCCACGATTAAGCAATTCACCACCTTTGCCAGGAGACGATGCGATCAGGGTCTCACTCTAAAATATGAGCTAGATTGCAAAGGCTCACTCCAAAAAGCACTTCTAATTAAAAAAGACCAACTACTGATCCTTTAGAGCAACTGAAAGCTGGGTTGTAAATAAAGAAGCAGGAATGATATTGAGGTAACCAAGCTCGACAGCTTTGTCGATGAGTTCATATTTATTTTGAGCATTAAATTTATTCTTTATGTGATCAAGATGCTCTTGAAAGGTTCTGATAGAAATACCAAGAATCTTTGCAACTTGAGCCCCTGTTTTTCCACGAATCAAAAAGAACAAGACCTCACTTTGCCTGGGGCTCAAATTGATTGGATCTGTAGCAGAGCCTAGCTGATAGCTATTTTGTCCTAGGCCATTGATCACAGGCTTTTTAAACGGAATTTTCGACAACATTGAGCCTATTTCCAGCAGCGATGAATTTGTAATTTCTTCGCCATGGAAAATAATACCTGACACTTCATTCTTGACATTAAGGTAGGGAGTTTTTGAGAATAAAAAAATTTTCCAACTTCCATCCTCAAAAGGGTGGATATCCAAGACCTTCATTTTCTGCTTTTGCTCAATGACCATTTGATCCTGGCTACGAAAGGCATCGGCACAGTTCACAGTGTTACTTGGCATATCATAGTCACTTCGTCCCACAATATCCATGTGATCGTTAAGCCCGATGGCTTTTGCATACTCAGCATTTGCGTAGATAAATTTTAAATCGAGATCTTTACAGCCCCAGAGGCCAGGCATTTGATCAAATAACATTCGGAGGCTTAAGTCAATCTTGTTTCCTTGGATGCTCATGTTAAATCCAACCCTATAGCGAAAGACCAATCATACTCAATAAGCCATGATCATAGAAAAATTTCAAGAGGAAGTACAAACAACCATAATAATTTTAATGTATATAATTACGACATTAAACAATCAAAAACATTGTAAATGTTTTAAAATCGGGAAATAAAACCATACAATAATATTAACCCCGTAGTGACTGCGGGTTGTTTTTTAACAAGGTTTACAATAACTTAATTCTTGCTCCCCGGAGGGGAACTTTCTTTTTCCTTATTTCATGAAGGTAGTCCGAAGTTTTAAATTTTTTTCATCCTACTTCAATGGAAATGTATTACATTTGGGCACTTCGCGGATTTCCAATCGTTTGAATACCAATGCATGGCGGCATTGGTATTTTTTTTTGTATTAACCAATCATTCAGTTCTGGAAGAAAAAAATCATGAATCGGACAAAGGAAAGATATTTGACTTATCAATCACCTTTGCGACTTCTTTTGGATTTTCCATATGCAGGTGATGGGATCCTGGAAGGTGAGTTCGGCTTATGTTTTTAATCTGAGAGGCTCTCTTGTCCACGAGATTTTCATCAAACACCCAGCCATCGTGTGCGACAATTAAATGAATCTGGGTCCTTACCCTTTGTAAAAAACTCTCAAGCTGCTCTTCTGTTAATGGCTGGGGTGAGCTTAGCCTTAAGCGTGGATCGCTGCTCCAAGTGTAGTATCCATCCTTTTGGACTGTCCCCCGCCTTGCAAGGATCTCCGCACAATCTTGATTCACGTTTGAATAAGCAGCCCTGACTTTGGCAGCCTGACTGACACTTGAGTAAAGACTCAGCATGGTTTTGTCTTTTTTCAGACTTTGTTCAATATACTTTTGAAAATGATTTGCACATTCTTGTTGGACCTTAGTGATAGGGCCAAAGCTTTCAATAAGGCATAATCCTCGCACGAGCTCAGGAAGCATAGCCGATGTTAGGAGTGCAATGGATGCTCCAAGTGAGTGACCCAGGAGATAAACGCTTTCCCACTCCATTTGCTTTATGAAGGTCACTCCAAAACGCACATAGTCAAACATCTGATAGGCCTGAGATTTCGGAAAATGAGAAGAGCGGCCATGACCAGGAAAATCAATCGCATAAAGATCGTACGAAGACAGATAAGGGGCTAAAGCGGTAAAACTCGCTGCATTATCTAACCACCCATGCATCGCCAAGAGCTGAGGACCAGTTCTTTTACCACACCGAAAACCCGCAACTTTCAGGTCCATACTAGGTAGCTGCAGCTGAAATTCTTCCATCTCAATCCTTTTTTCAAGCTTAAGTTTAACCGATAGTGGCTTCCCTTCTTGTAATAGCGGGCGGTTTCTACAAGCTTATCGAAAGAAGGAAAAAAAGCCCCACGCCTTGATATGTTTTGGCGGGTTTCACATTATTATTTTACAAAAAGTTTCGTCCTACATCTCAGATAAAATTGTTTTTGCAAGCTTCAAATGGCCTTTTACACTTAAGTGAAAACAGTCTTCTGCGACATCCTCTGCCTCAAACTTTAGATGCTCTGTGGCAGCTATATACCTAAAAGTAATATTTTTCTCAGGATACTTTGATTTCATCCATATGTTAGCCTCTCTAACAGCTTGAGAGGACGCCGCACGAAATTGTCGAATCCGACTTGAGATTTGACCGAGCATTTCATCGATCTTTCGATTCACCTGATTGGTACGACTCATGGCTAAGCTTTCTCTTTTACCATCGCTGCGAGCACGTTCTCCTCCCTCGCTTGCAGATGAGGAGAAGATCCCTGCTTCACTCTGCGCTAAGAGAGGAAGGGCGAAGAGTGTGGGGCAGTATCGTGCGGGATTGGGAGGCACCATATGGCTCATAAACATAGTTTCAGGATGCTTTGCATTTGTGGGCGGGTTTTTTGGCAAAAACTGATCTTTCCGAAGTTGCCTGCAGGTCATCTGCTCTCCAAAAGCAGTGATTTGCTTATCAAGAATAGAGTCACTTGCCATTAACTGTGTGACTCCCAAAAAACCGACGACAATAACCTCGGTTCCTGCTTGAGCGGGCTCACCATTAACCCCAAAGTATTTGAGACCGCCCAAAACGGACGCCTTGAAATCATCTTGAGAGGTCATCAAGCTCAAATGGCTTGCACAAAGGTCATTTCCTGAAAATAACGTGAGCACTTTGTCAGGGAGGCGCCCATCTAACTTATCTAAAAGCCGATCAGCTTGCCGACGAAGTGTGGCTACCTGCGCCCCATTTTGGCCGGCAATAAAGATTGATTCCCCCGGAGCACCGAGAGAGCGGCCGAGTAAATGACCCCAGCTGTATTCTTCAGTATTGAGAAAGTTTGCTGAAAAACTTCGTTGGAGGTTTGCCATCACCCACTCAAATCCACTGCGATATTCTCTAATTCCAGGGTTCAAAACAACTGGAGTTTCCAAATACCTAGACTTAATAAACTCTTGCAATTCTTTATCTTCTTCAGCGTTAGCTGCAATTGGTGTAAGCCCTTTAAAGACATCCCATAAGGAGTCGCCGTTAAACTCTAAGGAGGGGTGAGTGCCTGCTCCAGTCGATAAGCTGTCACCCAATATTCCGATGGAGCTGACTTGACCCCTCAACGGAGATCCAAGGGTAAGTACCCATAAAAGAGCCAACTCTCTAAAATTTTTTAATCGCATACAAACCGCCTTTACGATAACTTGCCAAACTATTATAATCCAATATGCAATTAGGAGCCCTGACTTACACCCAATAAAGGTAAAGGCTAGAGCTTAAAGCTACTAGGTTCCCCAACCGAGACAAGCACTCCACCCCAACTCTCGCGCTTGGTTTAATAACACAAAGATGAGGCTAAGATGAAAACCAAAATGGAAATAGTAAGCAACTGGCTACCTAGGTATACAGGAACTCCTGCTGAAGAAATCGGTAAATGGGTTCTGCTCACCAACTTCGACGACTATGTACACCGTTTTGCAGCCCGCTTCAAAACTCCTATTAAAGGGCTTGACCGCCCCATGCAAACTTGCACCAATTCCGACGGTTTAACTATAGTAAATTTTGGCATAGGTTCAGCAAACGCTGCAACCATCATGGACCTTCTAATGGCTGTTGACTTGGAAGGGGTGCTTTTTCTTGGCAAGTGTGGGGGAACGAAAAGGTCCACTGAAATTGGCCATTTTATCTTGCCTATGGCTGCCATTCGAGGTGAGGGGACCTCAGATGATTACTTCCCACCTGAAGTGCCTGCTCTCCCATCATTTAAGCTGCACAAGTTCGTTTCTCAAAAGATCCAGGAAGCCAATATGGAATACCGTACCGGTGTGGTCTACACCACTAACCGTCGGGTATGGGAACACGACCAGGAGTTTAAGGATCGCCTCGGAAGAATGCGTGTCATGGGGGTTGACATGGAAACTGCAACCATCTTCACGGTTGGTTTCATGAATAACATTGCCAGAGGAGCACTCTTGTTGGTATCGGACAAACCAATGACTCCAGAAGGGGTTAAGACTGAAAAAAGTGATCGCCACGTTACCGATAATTATGTAGATGCACATATAGATATTGGCATCAAGGCGATGTCTGAAATTAGCTCACAAGGTGAAAGAATCAAACATTTTCACTTTTAGGAGGTTCAAGGGAGCCCTTGCTGGAGCAGGAATCTATTTCATCAAACTTGAAGATTGCAAGAAGACTCATTAATAGGTATGACCAAGGCCTGACCTAATGGTCCACCACTTATATTAACTATAAAAATTCGCTGGAGAATCCATGGCTGGACACAGTAAATGGAAAAACATTCAGCACCGAAAAGGTGCTCAAGACGCTAAACGTGGGAAAGTTTTTACAAAAATCGCTATTGAAATCACAGTAGCTGCGCGCATGGGTGGAGGCAACCCCGATGACAACCCTCGCTTGAGAGCTGCTTTAGCAAAAGCTCGCGCGGCCAATATGCCAAAAGACAACTACGTACGAGCGATCAAAAAAGGAACAGGAGAACTGGAAGGGGCTAACTATCTGGAAAAAACCTACGAAGGTTATGGCCCAGCTGGTGTGGCTGTATTTATAGAGTGCTTGACCGACAATGTAAACCGTACGGTCAGTGAAGTTAGGTTTGCCTTTTCCAAATACGGCGGAAATTTAGGGACTGATGGTTCTGTTGGCTGGATGTTCCACCGCAAAGGGATGCTGGTTTATGAAAAAAGCCAGATTCCAGACTTTGACACCCTCTTTGAAACCGCACTTGAAAATGGTGCAGAGGACGTAAAAGAGGAAGAGGAGCAGTACGAGGTCACCTGTAAGCCAGAAGATTTCATGAGTTTAAAGGCCGCCCTTGATGCCATTTGCTCAGAGCCTGTGTTCTGTGAAGTAACCCAAATTCCCGAAAACCTTACCGCCATCGATGCCGACAAGCTAGAATCACTTGAAAAAATGATCAATGCACTTGAGGATAATGATGATGTCCAAAATGTTTATCACAATGCCGACCTACCATAGCTGATAGCATAACAGCTTGGGAGGTTAGAGAGGTTTTTGGTGCCGACCTTTCCCAAGCTCAATCGCAGCATTGCTTGCATATTGTGCGGAAGCTTACTCCCCATTTTCCTGGCTTTATTGTCATCGCCACAGCCCAGCTATAGCATTAGTCAAAACATCGATACGAGCCCTTACCGCTTGGAAGAGGTTGTGATCATAGGCTCAAGCAGAATTTCCCAGGAGTTGCTGCGCAGGGAGCTTGGCCTACACTCCGGAGTCGGTTTAGACGATGACTTAGTGATGGAAACCCGAGCAAAACTGTTAAGCCTCGGAATCTTCAAATCAGCTCTCCTTTTGATGCGCAAGGGAAGCAAGAGAGGGCTTGCAAAACTGATTATTGAAGTCGAGGATGATCAGTCTGTGCTCACAGACTGGGCCTTAGGAGGCACGCTGGGGATCACACAATCTGAAAGGCAATTTGGTTCTTCTTCACCTGACTCTCCACCCCTAGGCTATCGCTTTGAACTTATTGGCAGAAATTTTTTTAAGTCTCTTCATAGAGGCGCCGTTCTCCTTAACCTTGATAGCCTTGGGACCTTGCGCAAGGCTGAGCTAGCCTATGGCTTTCCCCGCTTCACTCACGAGGGCACCCAGTTCGATACCAAAATCGAGGCAACTAACACGGGGTATCATTAACTCGATGCACTTGGCTTTGGATTGAAAGGACAAGGCCTATGGTCACAGACTTTCTCTGAGTGGACGGAACTCAGATATGGTGCTGCAATGTATGTCAATGAAAAACAAGACTTTCGTATCCCCGGATTTCCAAGATCTGTTGCCGGGCCAAAACTTGTACTGGCCAGGGAAACACGCTTGCTGAGTTTTATCCCGCGTGCTGGTTATCATGCAAGCGCAGGGTTCGTCTTATCACCGCAGAAGATGGAGGACTCTATAGTTGAAATCAAACTCGATAAAACATTTTCTTTACTTTCATTTTGCCAACTAACCTTGTCAGCAGACCTAATGGGCATTGGAGTACGAGGCTATTCTTTGAGGTCCCAAGTTCGTGTTGATATCCCTTTTGTGTCGCGACTAGATGCTCCCAATAATGGTGAGGTTTTCTTGCGTTTGCGAGGTGGCGCTGACACCTACGAAGAGACTAAGCTGATAGGCTCTGCTGCCATTGTCGGATTACGCTATCACAGTTCAGGCTTTATTGCTGAATTTGGCCTGCAAATCACCCGGTCTCCAGAGGAATTAAGCCAGCTCACGGTCATGCATGGGGAGGGCTGGTGATGTCTATCTTAAGACCACGACTCGGTTTACTCATAGCGACTCTTACGATCCTATGCGCCTACACTGCAGCTGAGAGCTCTGAAAGACGTGCTTCCATAAAATGGATCCAAATTAAACCCAGTAAAAGGATTCAAATAAAAATCCTTGGTCTCAATAAAAAACAAAATACCACCTTAAAATCTGGATTCTCCACATTTAGCCAGTTGAGCATTTATAAATCCTTTGAGGAGGTCTCTGAAGAAGGAGAGTCTATCGCTGAGACTTCTTGTACCGTAAAGTATGATATGTGGGAAGAACATTACGAGGTCACTCTATTAGCTGACACCCCTAAAACAATGCTAGCAAAAAACCTCGACAACTACCTAAGCCATTGCCTCAGTGTTGAGCTCTACAGTGGTGAGTTTATGAATAAATTCAATAAGAAGGGTGGCACCTTGGTGGCAACCCTGCAGGTTGAGCAGATTTCCAGCACCCAAGCTCAGAAAGTCAAAGCCTGGCTTATCAATCAGCAATCCAGCGTCATGCGTGGCTTGTTTTCACATATGCTAGGAGATATGACCCTGTCACAAACTTCTCAGATTGCATTGCAAATTCCTCCACCACCAGCAAATCCTTGACTCAAAGGTAGGGTTCAATGGGCAACACAGAAAAAACAACGAACAAATGGCCTAAGTTGCAGATAAAGTGGTATCAATCCCTCATAACCCCGGTAGCACTCATTGTTTCTTGCATCTTATTCTTGGGTATTATGAGCAATGCTTTCATCGGGGTACACAATGTCAATATCTTGACAAAGCTTATTCATGACTACGACATTGAAAAGTGAAGTGGACCCCACTGTCCAGACCAAAAATAGCTTTGTATAAGTAAAACTAAAACGGCGGATTGCTAGATTAAGTGCAGAAGAAAAATTTTCATCGCTTCGCAGGGCGACTTTAGATAACCTGTGATAC
>JABSRF010000152.1 GCA_013215275.1 Oligoflexales bacterium
GCATCCGTTTCTACCAAAATATAGCGTTCTGATCACACATGAATAGTGGGTAGAATATTTATTTGGAGTTACCTAACTTGAGAAATTCTCTGTTCATACAGATCTAGCAAAGCCAGTTTCGATTCAAGCTGGGCAATTAAGGTGGTCAGAATAAAAGTGAGTTCTTGATAGCTTGGTCCTAATTCCTTGATCGTCTGATCAAGCCAGTTTCGATGAGACTTTGTCCAGTACTGGGCTGCTCCTCCAGCGGAATCCTTGTAGTTAATTCCAAATTCTCGGCACAGGGATATTATCTTGCGTTTCATGTCTCCAATCTGAGAGACGATAAACTCTCGTGCTCTAACGAGAGCGCGATCGGCCTCCTGTTCTTCGCTAGGAATAGCAACAACACTCAGGCTTCCCTTTGCCCACAGCTGAGCGAGCCTTAATGCATCGATGCGATCGTTTTTGACGCGTTCATTTGGAGACTTGGGTATTGAGGTTGGTGCAATAACGGCGCAATCGACCCCTCTTTTTTTCAGGATACGAGCCTGAGAGTAGCCAGTGTATGAAGCCTCATAACATACGTTTAGTTGGAAATTTGAGAACCTTTTCATCAACTCTTTTGTTAACTTATTCACACTTCCCTTGACGACAAAAGATGTGATTTCAGTGGCTTGCTCGTTGACACCAGAGACGTGGTAAGCTTTGTCGTCGATATCGATGCCGATGTATGCTATGTCATTTTTCATGGATGTCCTTCCTTTTTTTCAAATTCTTCACACAATTTGAATGAGGTAACCAGCCCTCGATGTCAAGGCTGGACATCCATACCTTCTAACCACTTACGCTTCGCTTCAGCGTGGCAATGACTCAATCATCACCCATCCCCCCCGGAACAAAGTGAGGGTTCACCTGTCATTCCCCCGAACAAAGTAAGGGTTCACCTGTCATTCCCCCGAACTAAGTGAGGGTTAGGGAATCTTGCCTAACCACTTACGCTTCGCTTCAGCGTGGCAATGACTCATTCAACACCCGTCATTCCCCCGAACAAAGTGAGGGTTAGGGAATCTTTTTCCGAAATGCCTAACTAGCAAAAAAACCTACTAACACTATTGCCCCACATTCAAAATACTTTTGATGAACGTCCTCGCGGCTACTGAAGGAGCTAGCTCCCGAGCCCTTACTTTCGCTTCAAACTCCTTAAACAAACCTTGATAAGCTGGATGCTCTGCTGCGATAGCCTGAATCTGCTCACCCAACTCGCGTTCAAACCACTGAACAACCTGGTCTTGACGTTTTTGTTCAAACCTACCACTCTTTTTCCAGGTTTCGACCAGAGCCCTCAGCTCATTCCAAATCTCAGGTAAGCCTTCTTTATTCTTTGCGCTAGTCAGAACCACGGGAGTAGGCTTATCCTCTGCTGGAACTAGCTTCAAGGCTTGCTCATGCTCAATTTTTGCTCTCTGAGCAGCTTCCTTTAAGCTTCCATCAGCTTTATTGATGGCAATGATATCAGCTAATTCTAGGATGCCCTTTTTCATACCCTGAAGCTCATCTCCCATATTAGGCATCTGGAGCATTAAAAAGACATCAACCATAGATGCAACCAAAGTTTCCGATTGTCCAACTCCAATGGTTTCTACAAAAATCGTATCGTAGCCACCTGCTTCCATCAACAAGATGCTCTCCCTAGCGCGACGAGAGATTCCACCAGCAGCACCTCCACCAGGGGAGGGCCTGATAAAGGCTCTTGGGTGCACAGAAAGCTCCTCCATCCGCGTTTTATCACCTAGGATGGCTCCACCGTGTATGGGAGAGGATGGGTCTACAGCCAAGACAGCAAGCCTCCGGCTTGTGTCGTCATTTAGCAAAAAGCTGCCAAAAGCCTCGATAAAGGTACTTTTTCCAACCCCTGGAATCCCACTGATCCCTATCTTTAAGGCTCCGCCAGTTGAAGGCATCAAAGCAGTTAGCAGTGCTTCTGCCTTTTTTTGATCGGCTGCTAACGTGCTCTCTACCAGAGTGATGCCTTTTGCTAAAGCGCGAACTTGGCCTTGCCTGATTCCCTCTTGTAATGTGTTCAAGTCCATGACCCGCTACTTAACCCCCAATTGTTCTATGATTTTAAGGGCACACTCTGGGATGCTTGTTCCAGGCCCAAAGACCGCACAAACCCCAACCTTTTCAAGGAAGGCATAATCTTGTTCGGGTATCACTCCTCCAACAATCACCTTAATGTCCTCTGCTTGCTGCTCTTTGAGGCATTTGATTAGCTCAGGCACCAATGATTTATGACCTGCAGCTTGTGATGACACTCCAACTACATGCACATCGTTTTCTATGGCCTGTTTTGCGGCTTCATCTGGAGTCTGAAAAAGAGGGCCTATATCTACATCAAAGCCTATATCAGCTAGGCCTGTAGCAACCACCTTGGCTCCCCGATCATGGCCATCCTGACCTAACTTAGCCACAAGGATTCTAGGTCTTCGTCCATGGTTCTGTGCGAATTGTTTCGTTATCTCTACAGCATGATCAAAGGCATCATGCTTTCCTAATGTGCTTCCATAAACCGCATGAACACTGTTAATGGTTGCCTTAAATCGTCCATAGACCTTCTCCAATACTAGAGAAACCTCTCCGACTGTTGCCCGACATTCCATCGCTTCAACGCTGCACTGTAGTAGGTTGGCATTTCCACTTTTTGCAGCTTGCTCAAGCTTTTTCAGGCTTTTTTGAACCTGTTCATTGTCTCTTTGGCTCTTCAATTGCTCAAGCTTAGCAATCTGTGAGTCTCTCACAGCTGAGTTATCGATATCCCTAACCTCAACCTCTTCTCCCGAAGCCCCCTCAGGAAGCTGATATTTATTGACCCCCACAACCACGTCTTCCCCTTTATCAATACGCGCTTGTTTACGGGCAGAAGACTCTTCAATACGTAACTTCGGTAAGCCAGTCATAATAGCCTTGGTCATGCCACCATGTGACTCAACCTCCTCGATGATTTCTCCTGCCCTCACCACTAGATCGTGGGTTAGAGACTCCATAAAGTAACTTCCACCAAATGGGTCTACGGTCCTGGTGATATCTGTCTCTTCCTGAAGGATAATCTGGGTATTGCGAGCAATCCGAGCCGAAAAGTCTGTTGGCAATGCGATCGCTTCGTCGAGAGCATTCGTGTGTAAAGACTGGGTGCCCCCAAAGGCTGCTGCCATGGCTTCAACCGTCGTCCTAATCACATTGTTATAAGGGTCTTGCGCCGTTAAAGAGTAGCCCGAGGTCTGGCAATGAGTGCGCAACATGGAGGACTTGGGGTTTTTAGGCTTGAATTGGGCCATAGACTTATGCCAAAGGATCCTTGCGGCGCGCAGCTTGGCTATTTCCATATAAAAATTCATGCCGATTGCAAAAAAGAATGATAAGCGAGGGGCAAACTGGTCTACGTCTAAGCCTTGGTCAATAGCGGTACGAACATACTCAATCCCATCAGCAATCGTATACGCTAGCTCTAAAGCAGAGTCAGCCCCTGCCTCTTGAATATGGTAACCACTGATACTGATGCTGTTGTATTTGGGCATGTGCTGGGCTGTATAAGAAATGATATCAGCAACAATTTTCATTGAGGGCTCAGGCGGGTAAATATAGGTGTTACGGACCATATATTCTTTTAGAATGTCGTTTTGAATCGTTCCAGACAGCCTGTCTAGCGAGACCCCCTGCTCTTTGGCTGCAACGATATAACCAGCAAGCACTGGTAACACAGCCCCATTCATGGTCATAGAGACACTCATTTTATCGAGAGGAATCCCATCGAATAAAACTTTCATGTCCTCCACACTATCGATGGCAACACCAGCCTTGCCAACGTCTCCTAAGACCCGTAGATGATCAGAGTCGTAGCCCCGATGGGTGGCAAGATCAAATGCCACACTCAGGCCTTTTTGACCGGCAGCCAGGTTTTTTCGATAAAACTTATTGGACTCCTCGGCAGTAGAGTAACCAGCATATTGTCTGATAGTCCATGGCCTTCCCGTGTACATGGTAGCCCTAGGCCCTCGTGCAAAGGATGCTGTTCCTGGAAACGACTCCTCAAGCCTTCTGTCATCAAGGTCTTTCTGGGTATACAGAGGCTTAATGGGAATTCCCTCAGGAGAGGGCCAGATATGTTCCTCAAGAGGTTTTCCACGCAGTTCTTTCGCCGCAAGATTCTGCCACTTCTCAAAGCCCTCATTCATCGCTTACCTCCTTTGCTCGCACGTTCACAGGTTCAGGTGTTCAGTGAAACCCACCGTAGCACCGCAGAAAGGAGCTTGTTACGCTCCAACCTTTAGGTGAGTTTGCTTAACCTCCCCGTCCACCACAAGGAGGCACGGTGAAGGTGGGTCAGTTTGCCTTGCAAAGCTACTTCACAAGAGACCTTTGTCTTTTAACACGTTTTGGGCAAGAGATCCTTAAAAGGAACTGATATGATAGGTCGAGAAAAGGCTTAGAACATCAATAATAAGCCACTAAAAACTAAAGCAGAGTTGGAAGGAATCAATGCTTGACCAAACCAATGCAATCAAATGGATATCTCATAGAGGTCTGTGCACTGCTGCTGCAGAAAACACCCTCGCTGCCTTCCAAGCAGCTGTAAAAACTGGATTTAGGTGCTTAGAGACCGACCTTCGAGTCACAAAAGATCAGCACATCGTCTTATCTCACGACCCAAATTTTAAACGCTTTTTGGGGCCGAATACCCCAGTATGGGAGCTTACGCGACCACAAATCTCAACCCTTCCACTGGGGATCAAAGAGCCTATCATGTTCTTTGATGAGTTCATCGAAAAGTTTGCTGCTTATCAATGGGTTTTCGATATAAAGCCAGAGCAAGGACTTCAAACCATCAACTGCCTTATCAAATGGGCACGGACAAAAAAAGCACATGCTTGGCTTTCGGAAAACACAAGGTTTCTATTCTGGAACAAACAGCATGAGCAGTGGTTTCTCAAAGAGTTTCCAGACGCAAAACTCTATGCTCGCAGTGGAGAGTGCTGGTCTGCTGGTCTAGCTGTGCTCTGCGGCCTACCGACTTTAGGGAGAATTAATCCCAAAAAAATTTATGCTATCCCCCCACGACTTGGCAAGCTGCCTCTGTACAGCCAACGAGTCGTGAAGGCCTTTCACAAGAAGGGGCCAAAAGTAATTGCGTTCTTACCCCAAACCAAAGAAGATGCTGAAGCGGCTATAGAGGCCGGCTTTGATGAGATTTTAACTGATCACAACTTTCTAAGTTGTGATCGCCAGCCAAAAGTAAGCAAAAGCCTATGAAAACATCCATTTATCTTTCTATCTTATCTTCATTAATCCTGTGGATTGTTATTGCTTTTAGCTCGAATCAAGCTTTATCAGCAGATCGAAAAGCCATCAAGGCAGAACAAAGCGCCAAGCTCAGAGGCTTCTTGGAGCTCATATTTAGCTTAGAACAGCTTGATGGACTCCAAGCAAGTGAAGCAAGAAATAGGCTCCAAAGAGTCAAAGAAAAATATTCTCAAATCTCAAAGACTCTTTCACCCAAGGCTCAAACAAAATTGGAAGAAGGCTTTGTGAAGGTACTCGCAAAGCATGGGACAGAAAACAGCCAAAAGCAAGCAATCTACGACCTTAAGCAAGAGGTCATCGATGCCTTCGAGATCGATACTGCCCCTCCCCTATCTCCCAACCTAAACTTAGCGCGTGTTCAATACCAAGAGTATTGTAGCTCCTGTCACGGCAATAAGGGGCATGGAGATGGCATCCTTTCAAAGCGCTTGCCCAAAAAACCAAAGGACTTCACTACCCAAGATTTTTCGTCAAAAAACTCTCCCCTAAGAACGCTTAATATGCTGCTAGTTGGAAATAAAAAGGAAGGGATGCCTGTTTTTGAGCACCAGCTATCAAACCAGGAACTCTGGAGCTTAAGTTACTACATTCAAACCATTCCTTACGAAGAAAAATACCCAAGCATTGACCTTGAATCGACCCTTATAAAAAAGGGATTAAGCTACTCTTTGCTTGCTAGGCTCAATGACGATGAACTGTGGGAATGGGTTGGCAATAATTTAAAAGATACCGATGCCCCACTCAAAAAAGATAGGGTAGGCCTTATTGCGTCAATCAGACAGCATTACAGCTTCTCAAAGAAGGTGCCAAGGCGCTAAGAAAAAATCATTTTTTTACATGCATGCCTTAGTAAGGCATCACTTTTACAAAATGCAAAGCGAACATAACGCTGAGCATCTGGAGAGCTTTCAGCACAGTATCCCATGAATGCACTAACAGGAATGCTGACAACACTATTATTAAAAGCTAGGTTTCGCGCAAAATTATAATCTTTATATGACCTGGTTGCAGGGTTGATATATATTTTTCCTTGCTCAAGCATACTGTTTTCCGTATCGGGGAAATGATCCCATTCAGGCTTTAAATGCTCGTATTCCGTTAATATAAAGAAACTACCTTGAGGTAGAATGGGCTTAAATCCACTGTGCTTAAGACCTTCAAATAAGATAGACCTTTTCTGGGTATACTCTTCTCGCAACCAAGAATAATAACTAGACTCTCCTTGATAGGGCTCCTTTGCGGCCTGCAGGCACATGGCAATGGCTTCCTGGAGATGAGTTGCAACTGAAAAAACAACCCATTGCTGGCATCCTTGTAGTGGCCTAACTAGATCCGAGTTTCCGATGATCCACCCTATCTTCCATCCTGTGATAGAGAAAGTTTTACCGGCAGAATAGACTGAAATAGTTCTATCTCCCATCCCAGGGATGTTGGCAAAAGGAATATGCTCCATATCATCATAAACAAGGTGCTCATAGACTTCATCACTGACGACTATACAGTTTGGATACTTTTTAAGAACCTTTGCGATCTCTAAGTATTCATCTCTCGTGAAGACTTTACCAGTCGGATTGTGAGGGGTGTTTAGCATAAGGACTTTGGTTTTAGGGCTCATCTGTTTATCTAGGTCGGAAGGATCCAACTGGAACCCATCTTGTCCAGGCTTTAAAGACACTCCTTTCGCGACCCCACCAGCCATGTTAATTGCACCATAGTAAAGGTCAAAAGCAGGCTCAATGACCAGGACCTCATCTCCTGGATTTACGTAAGTCATAAGAGCCAAGTAAAGAGCCTCACTTGCACCAACCGTGACCAAAACATCTGCCAGTGGATTAATTTTGTGCTTAAGCCTTTCTTCATAAGACCTTGTTATTTCTTCAACTAAATTCTTATGGCCTGAGGAGCGAGCGTATCGATGTATTCCTTTACTTTTACTTGACTTTATAGAGGCTTCCACCACAAATTCGGGAGGATCCCAGTCGGGAAAACCTTGACCAAGGTTTATCCCCTCCACTAACTCAGCTAAGCGTGAGAACTCCAGCCAAACTGAAGGTCCTGAAGATTTCTGCAAGCGGCCTGCAACCTTATGCTTCATTTTTATTCCCATTTCTAAGTGGACCGAATCAAAAAAGATTATCGATCAAATATTAAAATTTGCTAATAATCCCTAAATTATTCATTTAAGCAACCGAAGCGCCCCAAGGTGCAAACGATGTAGGACCATCATACCTACAAAGGATGTTTATGAGGAGAAGAATTCGAATAAGAGGGTGGGTATGGAGCGCACTTGCAACGGATCTTGTTCATCTAATTAAACAGATCTTATCAAATATTTTTTTACCAGTAGCCTTCGTGGTGCTACTCCCATTTAGATTATTTTTAAGCGCGCTAAAACACACTTTTAGGTGGATATACTTCTAGACCCTAATCAAGCGATCTTTTAAATGGTAAAATTGAGGTTTTTTGGCAAATGGGTTTTGATAGCCTTTTGAGCAGCTCAATATACGAAGAAGTTGTTTATCGTAAATAGTCTCACCTCAACCTTACTATGGTTATATCTTCGGCCTCTAAGGTATGCTTGGCCCCACCCATGATCTATTCCAAAGCATTAAATAGTCGCTGTAGCGAAATATAAAATACCTTTATTTAAAGGCTTTTGACTTCATATAGCTCTTTACTTACTTTAACTCAATCTGGTTCAAAATCAGCTTTTTACAAGGTATCTCATCAGTTGACGAAGGTTGAAACCTCCCATTGCCGCATACCCCGCAGATAAGTTTCCTTCGTCCGATTTCATTCGCGATTTGCCTAACTGCCCTCCAGATTTTATATGACCAATTATCGCTTCTATTCCTGCACGGTGGTCCTTGAGCTGTGAGTCCAAATCGTATCCTCTGCATCTGAGACCCTTCCCTAGAATTGAATAGCATGAGATCGTTGAAGCATGATTAAATCAGCCTTCAAACATAGGATCAGCTATGGCCACAATCAATCGGAACCACAAAGAAAATACTGGTAGCGTCAGAAGCAAAATGCCAAGCATCATAACCATTGTTGAGATGCATCTCGCTCCCCCATGATGATGATTGTTCAGCTTAACTTGCTGCTAGATCTCTGTTTTCACTGGATTGTAATTTAGCGAAGGCAAGGGGGGTGTAGAGCTGTGGGTTAAGGTAACTCCAAATAAATATTCTACCCACTATTCATGTGTGATCAGAACGCTATATTTTGGTAGAAACGGATGC
>JABSRF010000153.1 GCA_013215275.1 Oligoflexales bacterium
GAAGGGTACTAAAAAGTCCCATATTACAAGGATCATCATAACCTAAACGACATTTTTTGATGGAAACTTCTGATAAACACACCCGATAAAAAGCAACAACAAAAGGTGCGCAGAGGCACTGGCTCGGTCAGTCTTACTGGACTCAAACTTTATGAAACTGGTGATATGGAATTTGGGTCTTACCTTGCTGACAACGACGAATTCTTTAAGTTGTTTTATAAAGTTGATGGAGATTTAATCTATATTCGTGGCTTATTGTCTGATAACACGAAGGCTACCCATGAGCTGGTCCTCCCTTTTAAGGATCAAGCTATTTTATTTGACAAGTCTCAAGACAAGCAGGTTCAGGTAGGGAGTTTGGACCCAGAGAACAAAACCATTAAATTATGCAGTCAAGAGTATTCGAGTATTTGTCATTTCAATTACCTCGAGGAATCCAATGAGCTAACCCTTGGCTTGACCCAAGCTGAGTTTGAAAAAAAATCCTCGACCCCTCCTTATAGTTGGAACAACATTACCATTAGAGGTTATGGCTTGGAGTTTAGCAAACCACCCGGGTTTAATACTGAGATTGACATTAGAGTCATTCACCGCAGCAAAACCACCAACCCATTGCGATTTGTTTTAGACCCATTAAACGGAGATGTCAGCTTTCGAAGTAAAACCATTGGAAACATTTCCTCGGTAGAATTTTGCAGCAAAAAGTATGCTGATATATGCAGGCTCGTGGTATCTGGAGATGATTTTCATGTTTTTTTCAAGGCAGGAGCAAACTAATGCGCACCCTGGGCTCCTTCTTTCTGGTTTTTGCTCTTATTTTTAGTGCAGAAGCTTTTGGTGCCAAAAAGCGTAAAAAGCGCAGAAAGGTTCGAAAGCGTAAGAGCCAACCCACTGAAGAAGTTGCCTCTCAGGGAGATGAGAAAAGAAAGTCATCAAGCAAACCTCCCCTATCCCTTGGGGTAAACTTAGGTTGGGAATCACTGTATGGAAATTCTGCGAGCTTACACTATCGCTTTATCGATATGTTAGGGGTAAATTTCGGGGTCGGCTACAACACCACTGGTGCCAAGTTAGGCTTAGGTGGAGAGTTTTTACTAGAAATCTCAAAATTACTAACTTGGACCAGTACCTTGGCATTTGTGTACTCCTCTGGAACCGACGGTCAAGTGTCTGTCGATGCAAGCTTTACTCCCATCGATACTGGGATTTCCGAAGACCTGGTTGCGACCAAAAACTACGAACTATCAGTAGGTTCCCTTGTGAATTTCAATACTGGAATCCTTTGGGATTACTCAGATTCGATCGAGTTCATAACGAGCATTACCTATAACGCAGTCATATCTGGCAACGAGATTAAGCTTTCTGAGGAGACCTCCTACGATAAATCTGTTGAAATCACTAACCAGAGTGAATTCAATCCAGCACTCAAGAAAAAAGCCAAGAAACAAGTGGAGCCTGGGGGGCCTGGATTTTTTGTAGGTATCAGATTTTATCTTTAAGATCATTTTTAGGAGTATATGATGCTAAATATTTTTTTCTTCAATTTATTATTGCTTTTACATTTAAGCATGCCTCAGCCTTGCTTTGGGGCAGATACCGTAAAGATTGCAGCTGGAGAGTGGCCTCCCTTTATTTCAGCTAAAGTGAAAGGAAAAGGCTTTTTAGCTCAAATTGTCGAGGCAGCCTTCGCGAAAGAAGATGTCAAGGTTGAGTGGAGCTTTGTCCCCTGGAAAAGAGCCTTGGAGGACACTAAGCGGGGAGATTATCATGCAAGCGCAGCATGGGTCAAAACTGCAGAAAGAGCTGAGAAATTCCATGTTACCGACTCAGTGGTTGAGACTAAGCTCGGGTTCTTTTACAAGGACAAGAAAAAGGATCGGTTTGAAAAATTCACGAAACTTAAAGAATTCAAAGGCCTCAAAATTGGCACAACGATAGGGTACAATTACGGCCCAGAATTCACTAAATTGATCGACAGTAAAACACTCACGGTAGAAGCGGCTCCGAGCGATGAGATAAATTTCTTAAAGTTAAAAGGCGATCGCATTGATACCTTTACGGTAGAGCTTATGGTTGGTGAGTTTCTCCTAAACCAACTCCTTGATGAGGGAAAAATTAGTCCTGCTGAACGTAAGTCTTTAGTCGTGCACCCAAAGCATTTTGTCGAAGAGCCCCTTCATATGTTGTTCAGTAAAAAAGGAAACCAAGAGCATATAAAGAAGCTTTTTGACAAATTTCAGGTAGGTCTGGCCAAATTAAAGAAGGAAGGCTTACACCTCAAAATCCATAAAGACTTTCTTTCAAGAGCCGCTCATTGAGCCATCAATGCCGCGGCAACTCCCATCATACGGTAAAACTATAGAAGTGTCGCCGACCTAAATCCAGAAATGCTGGCGAAACTATCGCCGCTGAAATATATTAGATTAAAGAATTTGTTAGCTTGACCTAGTCTTAGCTAGGGTATTCCTTTCATATATTTTGAGCTGACATCTTTTCCCACTATGATATTTTCACCACTTCATCCGGTATAATAGAGTTATTATAGCCGATACCAAAAGGGAATTGATAGCATGGTACAAGAAGATATAAACCAGTATGATTTTAAAAAGATAGAAGAAAAATGGCAGAAGTACTGGGTCGAGCAAGAAACTTTCGCGACTCAAGACTTTGGTGATAAACCTAAGTTCTATGTCCTCGACATGTTCCCTTACCCCTCTGGAAATGGCCTCCACGTGGGCCATGTGGAAGGCTATACAGCAACTGATATTGTTGCTCGCCACAAGAGAATGCAGGGTTTTAATGTCTTGCACCCGATGGGCTGGGACGCATTTGGTCTGCCAGCTGAGCAATATGCCATCAAGACAAATACCCACCCTCGCGAAACGACGGTCACAAATATTTCTAATTTTAGGCGTCAAATTCAAAGCTTAGGCTTTTCCACAGATTGGAAAAGGGAGGTGGACACCACTGACCCCAAGTACTACAAGTGGACTCAATGGATCTTCAGCAAGTTGTTTGAGAAGGGCTTAGCCTATGAGTCTTTCGCACCAGTCAACTGGTGCCCTGCACTGGGAACCGTGCTTGCAAACGAAGAGGTGATTGATGGCCGCTCCGAGGTAGGTGGTCACCCAGTCGAGAAGAAGCCTATTCGCCAATGGGTTTTAAAGATCACTGAATACGCTGAAAGGCTTTTGACTGACTTGGAAGGCCTCGACTGGCCTGAATCTACCAAGGAAATGCAGAAAAACTGGATCGGTAAAAGCACCGGTGCAAACGTAACGTTCAAAATTGACGGTCATGCAGATAAAGGCTTTGAAGTATTCACAACAAGACCGGACACCCTCTTCGGCGCCACCTTCTGTGTTTTGGCTCCTGAGCACCCATTGGTTGGCGAAATTACCAGTTCAGATCAGGAAGCCCAGGTCACAGCCTACTGCAATGAAGCAAAGAATAAGTCTGACTTGGACCGTACCTCTTTGACCAAGGACAAAACAGGGGTTAACACAGGAGCCTTTGCCATCAATCCTGTAAACCAAAAAAAGGTGCCTATATACTGTGCAGACTATGTCCTAATGAGCTATGGCAGCGGAGCCATTATGGCTGTACCAGGCCACGATGAGCGGGACCATGAGTTTGCAAAAAAATACGGAATTCCGATTGTCAGGGTCCTGACTGGGGGGGAGGAAAACATTGAAGAAGCGGCTCACCCTGGAGACGGCGAGCTAGTGAACTCGGAATTTTTAAATGGTTTAAGCAAAGAAGCTGCAATTGAGAAGATGTGCTCTTGGTTAGAAGATCAAGGATGCGGTAAAAAAGCGATCACCTATCGCTTAAGAGACTGGATATTTTCAAGGCAACGTTACTGGGGTGAACCCTTCCCTATAGCCCACGATAAAGAGGGAAAGCCTGTTTTGGTTCCCGAGTCGGAATTGCCAATCACCCTACCGGTTGTTTCCGATTATAAGCCCACAGGGTCAGGAGAGCCCCCTCTCTCCAAGGCAGAAGAATGGCTCACTTGGTCTCACGAAGGTAAGGACTACACCCGGGAGACGAACATTATGCCCCAGTGGGCTGGGTCATGTTGGTATTACCTGAGGTATCTAGACCCAGATAATGATCAAGCTGCATGGGATCCGGAAAAAGAAAAACACTGGCTTCCCGTGGACCTTTACGTTGGTGGGGTTGAGCATGCAAACCTACACCTTCTCTACGCTCGCTTCTGGCATAAGGTTTTGTATGACCTAGGGTATGTCAGTACGAAAGAGCCGTTTAAAAAGTTGAGACACCCTGGCCTCGTTCTTGGCCCCAACGGAGAAAAGATGTCGAAGAGCCGGGGAAATGTCGTCAATCCAGATGATGTTATCAAAGATTGGGGTACCGACTCCCTTAGGCTTTACGAAATGTTTATGGGCCCCTTGGACCAGGTGAAGCCATGGCAAACGTCAGGCATCACAGGCGTCCACAGATTCTTAAAGCGAATCTGGAAGCTTGCCATTGGTGAAGATGGCAACTTATCTGATAAGATTAGCGACCAAGAAAACTCCGAGGCATTTGTAAAAACTCTTCATAAGACCATCAAAAAGGTGAGCGAAGATTGTGAAGAGATGAAGTTTAATACCGCAATTTCGGCTATGATGGAGCTTCTCAATGCTTGCACAAAAGAGCCCTATGTTAACCGAAAAAACTTGGAAACCCTCACCTGTCTACTTGCTCCATTTGCGCCCCATATCTGTGAAGAGCTGTGGTCAAAGCTAGGGTATTCTGAAAGTGTGGGCTATGCTGCGTGGCCTAAGTATGACCCAGAGTTAGTGAAAGATGACACGGTAACCGTCAGTATCATGCTTAATGGTAAATTCCGTACGACCATCGAGCTAGAAAAAACTTGCAAAGCCGAAGATGCCATAGCAACTGCAAAGTCGCAGGCTTCTATTGCTAAATTTCTTGAAGGGAAGACAATTAAAAAGGAAATCTATGTTCCCGGTAAAATTGTAAATTTTGTGCTTGCAAAAGGATAAGCTCATGTACCTGTTTTGGAAGTGGCTCCATATCATTGCCATCATCAGCTGGATGGCAGGAATCCTCTACCTTTATCGTCTGCTGATTTATCATACTGAACGAGGAAGGGATAACGAGGATATTCACAACTTACTTGCACTCATGGAAAAGCGCCTCTACAAATACATCACCATTCCTGCAATGGTCGTGTCTTGGATTGCTGGTTTCAGTATGATTGCTATCAATAGCGCTTTGCTAAGCCAGGTCTGGCTCATCAGCAAGATTGCTCTGGTCATCCTCCTCACTGGAAGCACCCACTATGCAGGTAAGGTGCTCAAGTCTTTCGCTAAGAAGCAGGAGCCCTACCCCTCAGGCAAGACTTTAAGGATCTTAAATGAGGTCCCCACCGTTCTCATGATGATCATCGTTGCGATGGTGATATTCCGACCATTTTAGTTGTCCAATTCTTTCAACTTATAAGCTAATAGGTATGCCTCATGATCTGCAGTATTGCTAGCTGCAGACATGGAGGTGAGCTCTTTTACCTTTGCATCATCATGGATGACAAATTGGTAGGGAAACTCTTTTTTCTTGCTTATAAAGCCGAAACGTTGGCTCTCCTCCGTGTATGGACCAGGCTCGACCGTATAGGCAATATAGTGCCCTGCTTCGATGCGGCTACCTTTATGCAAGGTTAAGGCTACAAGCTCATACTCTAGCTCTTCAGCTGGTTCGGAAAGGTTCTCAGAGTCAAACCTAGGAATGCGCAGGCTTTCACTGACTTTTACTGAATGAGTTAGCTTTTTAAGGATCATCTCACGTCCAAAGATACCCATTTCCTGAACATACCTTTTTTGGGAAATAAACAGCAGCTTCGGACGACTGACGAGCCTGCGGGTTTTTACCGTTTCATACTTTTCACCATCATCGTGACGGTACCAATTGTCCTGGTCTAGGGTTTCTGGCTCCCATATTTTGTCAACTGCTTGACCAAGGTCATTTTGGCCAGCAATCGGAACATTCAATAAGCTATATAAATCTTGATTATGGTTAGTATAGTTCACTTCTGCCAAGGAGGTCTCCTCATCCATTTTCATAGCAAAGTCAGTGAACTCAAAACCTAGCTTCGATAAGAGATAGCTCAGTATTTCCTGCGAATCCAATTGGTCTTGATTTAGGACCCCCGAGATAAGACCAGGCTCTAGCTCTAGTAGTGCTCCGAGTGGCTCCATCACTTCATTGCTCAACTCCGCAAGGTTGTCATCATGAAGATCACAGCCCCTTAAAGCATGGTCGATCCAACGATATAGGGCGTGTTTTAGTTTCTTTCTTTGACCATTGTATTCGGTGGATGCATGCTCCCCTGCTTTTACAAAAGCTTCCGAGTCAATTTTAGGATCGAGGAATTCCTTGAATTCTGGAACCGTAGAAGCTAACTGGGTCATAAGCTTCATCAAAGAATTAAAAAAGCATACGTTTCGCAGTCCCTTGCGAAAATTGGCAGCTCCTGGATACTGCCTCGAATCCACCTTATGCCCATTTCCTGAAAATTCCTGACAACCTCCAGCATGAGCATGTAGTCCACAGCGTCCACAAAATGCTTCATCACATGCACTACAATAGCGATCCTCATCTCCTGAAGCTAGGGTGAGGCCAGGACAACTAGTGGTTTTACAAAACGCAAGGTATCCTGCGTTTAGCAGCTTTCTAACTTTTTCTGACTCACGATAAGTCTGAAGAAACTCCTCAAATTGAGGGTCTAAGCCTTCGATCTGTGAGTTCTCATCCCTCTCACCATCTCCGATTATATCAGGAACTTCTTTGAGTAAGCTATCCAGCTGAAGCGTCCAATACTGATGGGTCAAACCAAGGGTATTGATTTTTTCTCCTAATGAAGTCGAAAACCTCACTTTTTCAAAGGATTCCCTAAGGTCAAGCCCCTTAGCTATAACCGCCTCTAATAGAATCAGGTTGTCGTGATTGGTGATCTGGGGCAAGAGGAGGCTCAGCTCACTCAAAGGTAGATCCTCAAATTTCTCAAAACAAATCCTCACGACGTTGAATTTAGTTTCATCATCCACTTTAAGGACCCACTCAGCGAGTGACTCTTCCTTGCCATTGTCAAGCAGGTATTTGATCATTCTGATGCTAGACATAGAACTAGTTTGCGTCAGAAGGTTCAAAAGGGTTTGATTTAGCTCTGGGTTTTTGCGTGCAAAAACATCCGTAAGAATTTGCTTGGAGAATGATCTGAATCGATAAGGAATCCTCTTGAAACTCTCAAATAGCATGGTGTCATTTGGGTTTGTCTGATGCTTGAGGCATAATGAGAAAAGCTCAACATCAAGATAGCTACTGATGCTCTCATAAACTGCTGGATCAAGCTTCTTTCTTACCTCAAGGGCCTCTCTAAAGGCCTCAAGCTTATACTGATTGTCAATATAAGGAAATTCATTCAAAGAGGGGATGTTCTTCTTTTTCTCAACAGACGCTTCGATAGCATTTAACTGGTTAGAATTTAATTCATTTAAACGATCAAAAGGGAAGGGTTTAATCACCTTTTCCCATGGGAAAGTTTCGAAATCGTTAGGCCTTTTCTTACGCATAAAAGCCGAATACTGCTTTGTGATAAGTATCAGTCCACCAAGTTTGGTGGAAGTGTTGATACCTTCCAGCATTTGAGGCTCAAAACCCAATAAAGTTAAGATCTGTTTTTCCAACTTTAGGAAAGGGTCGTCACTTTGAAGGCTACAATAATATTGAAAAGCTTGCATTTGCTCCCTGCTATTGGCCTTCAAGCTTTGCAGCAAAAGTTCATGCACCTGAGCATCTAAATCTGCGATTTCAGCATCGTCTAAACTCCACGCACTAAGCGTTTCCTTTATTGCATCAACAGCGAGCAAAGCCTTTAAACTTTGAAGAGAGTTTTGATTATTCCAATTTGGCATAAGATCCCATAGGTATGGATGGATCTTATTCAAGCGACTTTTCAGAAGCTTCATGCTTTCGATCACAAATGTCGGCGACCGATCCCAGTTTCGATCAATGTTTGATATCTTTTCCCAAAATGCTTCAGGAGCATGCTCTGAATGGTCCATTAAGAAAACATAGGCTTCTTCAAGCAATCTGCTATTAATGAACTTGAGGTCCTCTAGATGTGTTTGCCGAAAACTGTTTCTCTCTAAAAGGTAGTTTAAAATCCTAACTTGATAGGGATTTTGGATATGACTAAGTTCACTGATACTAATTTGCTCTCCCTCTTTACCCCTAATTTTCGTCATCTTCCATGCTTTGACCTGTTCAGAAGATAAGCTTGTAAGAAAATTGATCTGCTCTAGTTGACACAGACTTGAATCCAATTCAATTGCAGTCAATGCTGCTTGGGGCTCTCTGATTGAAGTGGACCCCACTGTCCAGACCAAAAATAGCTTTGTATAAGTAAAACTAAAACTTGTTATTGAATGCCATAATGAACCTCAACTGGCCTCTTATATCCAAGAGCTTGATGAGGTCTCCGATTGTTATAAAAATCGAAATATCTTT
>JABSRF010000154.1 GCA_013215275.1 Oligoflexales bacterium
CTCCTTATGTAAATTCAGCATGTTACATTTAGGAGTTTTACTTATCAAATGGTCCTAAAAACGGGGTCCACTATAGTTTTAAAGGAGACCCCTATGCAATTTCCAGGCAATATTCCTGTCAAAGGCACACGTTTGTACACTGTGTATTATATTGATAGCTCGGGGCAGCTTCACTGGGCAACTCCTAGTCAAAAACAAGAAGAAAGACCACGGGAAGCAATCAGGGAGACCTTTGCAAGGATCCTTAGATAAGCTTACAAACCATCGGCTAGATCACTTAGACGCAGAGCATGTTCCGCTCTATAGATTTCTTGTAAATAAAAGCGGGCGTAGGGATTATGCATTAGTTCAGAGGCAATTTTATCACTTTGAGAAATTACAGGATTTTTCAAAACATATTTCAACATGGCTTGCTCGTTAACATTACTGAGAGCTTCTATAGCTTGCTCATAAATTGCCAACCAAAGCTCATCCCCATGTTGAGCGATATAGGCGAGGGCTACTTTTCTTATATTCGCCGCTATCTGTAGGTGATTTGGTCGATTAAACTTTGGCTTGTGCACATTTTTTTTCAGAAACAACTCTAATCCAGATTTCGCTTCTTCTGGGATACTCGTTTTAAAGGTCGGGATTCTGAGCTTTGGAGTCTTAAAGACCTGATCTTGATTCTCTGAATGGACATATGAAATAAACTGGGTGTTTTCCTGGAAATCCACAAAGATTCCAAACAAATTCCTCATCGTTTCATGCCATGGCCCCGAAAAAACAAACTGGGTTACCTTACTCGAAAAACCATAATCTTTCGAATGATTTCTAGCAAAAGATAATGGTAAAGTATTGGAAAGATCCGCTGCATGTGCCGTTGCAATATAATGAATCAAAGGAGTATCTGTGTTCTCCTCTAAAACTTCCTGCTGCATTCTAATTTTTTGTTCAACCATTGCGAGCAGCTCGCTTTCACTGTAATCCATCAAATCACGTGAGTGACTCTTAAAAGGGCTTATTTGAAAAGGACCTGCTAAGGAAATATCGTTTACAACTAAGCAACATAGTAAACTTGCAAAGATCATGAGGCATTTGTTTTCAGCTATCACAGGCAGTCTCTTACTTTATTTATTTTATGGTCATTTCTTTGTTCATATTCATGGTCGTATCGAGCCTCGATTCATGTCGTTTCGGGCCTTGATTCAATGTCATTTCGAGCTTTGTCGAGAAATCTTTTGGAGATCTCTCTATTTCAGTCAAGATGACTAAAACACAGTCGCAATGACTAAAACACAACTTCAATCAACGAGTATCGATGAACGGGATTTTAACAAGAATTTCCAGGTTTGGCAATATTAATATCTTTTAGCTATATTACTGCAATTTCAATCTATTACACTCTATTTGAAGCTCTAGGGAAGAACAGATACAAGAAAACTTGTACTTGAAGGGAGTTTACTTAAGTAGTTTGTTGATGATCTTCTTTTGTTTCTGAAGCTTATGATTTAGCTTATTAATTTCAACTTTGAGCTCTTTTATTTCATCATTGCTTTTGAGGAATTCTTTCTCCAACTTCGAGACATAAACCTCTGGAGTTACCCCTTTTTTCAGGGTGACAATGATGTCTTCACTGCTTTTTTCATCGATACCCGGAGGAGTCGCTCGGTAGACAAGCCCCTTAGCTGTATTGCTCTTGCCAATTAAGCGATCCAAATTCTCTTTGGGAATAGTTTGGTAAAAATAGATAAAGCCAACGATAACAGCTAACAGCAGAGCGATTAACAGCCTAAAGACCAACCTACTGCGTCTTGCATTTATGTTTAACATCAATTGAGATGGGCTTGTCATAGATTCATAACCTTTTACAAAGTTTCCTCCATAGGCACGTGTCGGCAGGCAGATTGAAAACCTAACTCATTCCTCCACATTGTGGCGTAAGTCTTTTGAAATCCGTGAAAAAATGTCACACACAGAAGCTTCCAAATTTAATTTAATTCCATCTGAGAAAAAAACTGGGCCAATAAACCGTTGCTAAAGGACCACCATCTTCATAGGTAACCCAATGTTTTTATGTTTAGATATAAACAATATTGTGTTGCTGCTAAATCAAAATTTATTTTTTCCGAACCGAGACCATGAATGGTACATCGTACCTAATCAATTGACATGAAAAACCGGGACCAGGCGATGAGTGAGAAGGCTAAGAAATTCGTTATCAAAGAAGCTACGAGAAAGCGCTGCAAGATCATCAAAGCTGACGAAAAAACCCTAAAGCGTTTTATGCCAGTCTGCCTAGAGTTATTTCCATATTTAAAAGAAGCCGAGCGTATAGACTTTTCCCTGTTTTTCCGAAATGGTGATGAAATCATAGAATTTATTAAACCAAATGAACTCAGTTGTGAACTCCTCGAACAAATGTGGGCAGCATCTTTAAAGCCAGCTGCACTGGTTGAGATCTGCCTTTTACGTTCTGAGTACAAAAAGTTTGAGGCGATCATCAACTCGGTCAGAAGTAAAAAGATCAAGGCTGTTCTCGAAAAAGATAGGACCCTAGACCCCCAGGTCACTGAGGTCTATTCTACCTTAAGCTCTGCAAGTCAAATGATTGTGCGGGGAGGCATCACCAATCATGTAGCAAACCAAGCCATAGCAGCAGCTGCATCATTGATGTCCTCACAAATTGACAGTGAAGTCGCAGTAGGAACCCTAAGTAGGATGATCAATTGTGATTCAACTTTATATGATCATAGTGCGTCGGTAGCGATGCTTGCTGCAATCATTGCGAGTAGCTTTCTCCCACAGCCACTGCATAAGCAAGAGTGTGAAGTCGTGGCCCAGTGTGGCCTATACCATGATGCCGGAAAATCATGCATCGCTAATCATATATTAAACAAGCCTGGGATCTTTACCCCTGAAGAGTTCGAGGTCATGAAAACTCATACCCAGCATGGCTTTGACGAGCTGACGAAGGCCATCGGGAGAGGCGCCCCTATCCACGAATTAAGTGCACGGGTTGCATTAGAGCATCACGAGCGATTTACAGGCAAGGGATACCCTCATGGACGCAAGGGACGTTTAGAGGAAGATGAAAATGGAATCCATTTATACACCCGAATTGTTTCAATCGCTGACGTTTACTCGGCGTTATTAATGAAGCGTGTCTATAAAGATGCTTTGACGTCCGATGAAGCCATCAAGTTAATGAAGAAAGTTGCAGACAATGACTTTGATCCAATTATTTTCGATCCATTCTATGACCATGTCATGTCTAGCATTGCCTTGTACGAAAAGAAAGAAGCAGCTCTCGAAGAGAATTTCGGATCGGTGCGCATGATTGGAAAAACCGACAGCTTCAGCAAGGCACTTAGAGAGGTAAAACAAGACAAGAACAAGGTATCATAAGCTTTTACAGCACCTAAACCCAAGGTGATAATTCTGATGACTTTTGGGATGATTGAGCCTTGTCCCATGCCAATAGGGTGCCCTCCATAGGCAATCATCCTGATGAGCTGAAATTTTCCCAAAAATAAACCAGCTTCCTTTCATCTCAACATGACCAGTGGATCCTTCTCGAGTCAGCTGCCCAGCAAAAAGTGGCAGATTCATATGCTCTGCTGCATTGCCATGCTGATCATAAACACCAAAGCGGCTTTTACATTGGGGAAAATTGCCCGTAGGGTAAGTGTTTGACCCACAGTGCTTCCACACACTCTTGCCGGTTTGAAGTGCTTTATCACAACCAGGACTCTTGCCACTATCAGTCCCACATTTACTATGATCTTGAGCATTGCCATAGGCCCAGATCTTCTTGCGTCCAGAGTTAATTTTTTTCCTCTGAGCTTTATGAGCTGCTTTAACTGAGCTACCCTCTTTGGCAAGCACATACTGGTCACCTTCAAGATGTCCTGAGCACCCCTGCTCCCACTCAGAAGCATCACAAAGCCTTTTACCTAGCGACTCACAGATTTGATGAGCTGTGAGTGCTTTAGCCCAAACAACAGGGTATTCACAGGGAATGTTGGGGAATTCAAATTGATCAATACAGACTTTAGCTTGTTCAGCAGTTTCATTGGGCCCAAAAAGAGGCGACATGTAACGATCTTTGCAAATGGTCTCAAACTGTGGATTGGCAAAACTACTTTCTTTGTTAGCCTGCTGACATTCCTGTTTAGTAACAGGATGCTTGGTGGGGCCAGGGTTTCCTTGGCTAATACTGGAGTAGGAAAAATAGACTTCTCTCAAGGCATTCATTTTCTTCTGATCATATTTATGAACCTGCCTAATCCGATCAAGCAACTCGTTTTTTTGTTTGGTAACAGCTTCGTTTGCTTTAATCGTCAGCGAAATATTGCTAGATAAAAAGAATGCCAAGATAATTGTTTTTTTTTGCATCAGCTCATTCTCTTAATTGTCATCTTGTGAGTAATCATCCATCTCCGAGTCACTCACATTGCTGAAACCATTGGGTAACTCATCCTGATCTTCATCATCTTCCAAATCAAGACCCACCTGATTTAGTTCTTCATCGAGGGGAACAATCTCTGCGCTGTCCTCTTCGTCTTCCTCGTCTTCATAGCTTTCAATGCTCCCTAGAAACACTGGCATTTGTGAAGATTGAGTAAATTTTTTCAAATCAACCAAAGAATTCGTGTAATTTTGCTGACACTCCATGCCCAAACACCTCGCTAAACACCTTGTAAAAACACTTTTATTTTAGACGAAGAAGCTTCTAGTAAAAAGGGGGGCACTATTAAGACTGGGAGAAGGTTAATTAGTTAATCTAACTGTGTGCCTGTGGGCTTAGATATCATTGGACTATTCTTGTCTAATTCCTGAGTCTGATTGACCTTGATTGTTCCAAGCTGATTGATGGCGAGCCTAATTTCCTGGGCACCTTTTGCATAGATTCGATTAACAGTCTCGTATTCTTTTTTCAGAGCGAGGCTAGTCATTCTCCGGTCACTATTCAGAAACTCAGCCAAAGGCCCTGATATTTTTGCCCAACTATCCCTCTGTTTTTGAGTGTCCTTATTGGCTAGTTGATCGAGGTTCGCCATGATCTGATCATGAAAGAATTTCATAAAGTATTTGTAGAGCAAAATGTTCCAACCTACGTACATAAAGGTACCTAAGGCTCCTCCCCAGAAAATAGCCATTCCATCACTAATATCACCAAAAGGCTGGACCAAATCTATGTAGAGGCCTATACAAGCAGCAAAAAAAAGTGAGCCTAAGAGGCCAAATAAGCTCATACGCAGGCTGAATGTGCTGCGCTTTTTGTTGTAGGCTATTAAAGCTTCTAAGAGAGTGGATAGCCTGCTGCTGTGATGCTCCACAAAACTCGCTAAGTGATCTAAGCGATGTTTGGGGGCATTTAGGATTGCTTGTTGAAGCTCATTTCTTTTATTGCCCAAGTAGCCTAAGAATGGCTTGGGCTCTCCTCCTGATGAGGCTTCCTCTGCATAAGTTAACAAGATCCTAGGGATGTCTTTTCTCCCAGTCATCTGGGATAGGTTCCAACACAAGGTTCCATAAACCCTTAGTAAATCTTCGAGGTTACCACATTCATCAATTCGGTTTAGGACGAAGATTAATCGATCCTCAAAGGTTTTCTCTGGCAGAGTCTCCCTCAAACTGGCATAGGACTCTCTGACAGTCCCTGCTTTGTGGGGATCAAATAAAACCAAAACTAGGTCCGATAGTTGGGCTAAGTCTCCGATCACCTCTTGATAATCATAACCGCGATCTTTCTCGGTGACCGAATCGAGCATACCTGGGGTGTCAATGATTGCGAGATTTTTTAATTTTGAGGCACCTCTTACTTTTTTCAAGCGAAAGTGGGAAGCAAAACGATCACCATATTTCTTTAGGATTTCAAAGGGGTACTGTGGGTCATAGAGGAGCACCTTGCCATCTCTCTCATCCACATCGTGATCACTCACAAGCTCTTCTTCGTCTTCCATAGAGGTGATCACGGTGAAGCAATCATCAGTTGGGGCCTGCCCTGAGTGCTGGACTTTTACACCAAGAAATTCATTGATTAGGGTTGATTTTCCTGAAGAATAGTTGCCGAGTAAGAGGACCACAGGCTTCCATTTAATCTTTGACTCTAGCGGAACCTCACTATAGCGATATTTCAAAGCAAGGGGAGTCAACTCCCGCTCAATCAGGTAAAGTAGCTCTTTGCGAAGAGCATCTATATAGCTTTCACGATCATTGTTTATGCGATTATCCTGATCCATACCTGCCACTCTCTCTCAAAAATTGGCTAACCTGTCATAAAATGTAACAAAGCCAATTGTTGGCGAAAATCTCTGTAGCTCCCCGCACTTACCAGTTTTCTGTAGGCAGCTTGATTAAAAAGGTATAATACTCATCCACCATTATGAAAGCGGTAAATTCACTTTCAAGGTTTTGTCGCCTCCAGTCGGCGATCTAATCTGAGCACCATGGCAGTGGGCTACTTAATCTCACAACTCTCTTTTCGACAGTTTTATGCATCCATAGAGGGAAATTTTTAAAGCTGTTAGGTTTAAAGAAAGTGTTCTTATAATTAGAGGCCACGAACAGAAAAGGTAAGCGTCGCGAGTGAGTATTTATTTCGAACATAATAAACAATTTATCCTCATCCAAGGGCATACCTACCCACACCGAACTGCGATCAAATCGCTCGGAGCAAGGTTTTGCGGCCAAAGAAAGCTGTGGCAAGTCCCTTTTAGTGACGAAAACTTAGCAAAAGTTAAGGACCTTTGCTCAAACTTAGGCGGTGGAGCCGCGCAAGCCAGCCAAGAGCAAGAGAATAAGCCCGCCCAATATAATCAGGATACCGAAGGTCAAGCCGACACTCAAGAGCGAGAAGGCTACACTATCGCCGAGGTTATGAACCACGCAGCCAGCATCATAGATCAGGGTTTTCCCGGCAGTATTTGGATCATAGGGGAAATTCAAAACCTCCAAGAACGTCGCGGAGTCATCTATTTTGATTTCGCTGAGGCAGATACGGCAGGATCAGGAAAAGGTACGGTAACCATCAAAGCCACCATATGGAAATCTACTTTTGATCGGATCTGTTCCTACCATGGCAAACAAAAAATAGAAGAAGTTTTGCAGGACGATATGAAAGTCCGCTGCCTGTGTCAGGTAAGCATTTACAAGGGAAGAGGTCAGCTGAGCCTGAGCATCCTAAACATTGACCCCAAATTTACCAAAGGAGCTTTAGCTCTAGCTCGGGAGGCCTTGCTTAAAGAGTTGAGGGTGAAAGGTCTCGATAAAAAAAATAAGACCCTGAAGCTACCAGCTATGCCACTCAAGGTTGGCCTTTTAAGTGCTCCAGGCTCGAGAGCAATGAGTGACTTCACCCATCAGCTAGAAGAAGGCAAATTCCCTGGGACCCTAGTTATCCTTCCCTGCAGCATGCAGGGAGAAAAAGTATGCCAAGATGTGGTGAAAGGTATTAGCGCATTAAGCTCCCAAAAGTGTGACTTGATCGTGATTACAAGAGGGGGGGGTAGTGCTGCAGACCTTAGATGGTTTGATATGCCTGACCTGGCCTATGCCATCGCACATGCTCCGATCCCAGTTTTGGCCGCAATTGGCCACCACGACGATTACTGCGTTGCTGAAGAAATCTGCTTTAACCGGCAAAAAACACCAACTGCTGCTGCTGATTTCATCATAGCCCAGTTTAGCAACCTGAATCTTAGGCTTGAACAGTGGATGTCCCTTCTTCATTCTCAAACTCAAAAAAGCCTACGCTCGGTATTAGAAATTCGTCATAGGTTAAAGGAAAAGCTCGTCTTTTCCTGGCAAAACCAAATCAATAGAAACAAGCAAGGAATCCAGGAATTAAACCACCGCTTTGAAGGTAAGGTAAATGGAGCGCTGACTAGCTGGGAGCACCAGTTAACAAGGTTTAGTGATCTCATTGTCAGGGCCTCTAAAGATGAACTGATGGAAAAAACGAGAGTCTTAGACCAAAGCCTGGCTCCCAGGCTGAGCATGAAAACCCAGGCTAAGCTACACCATTTTTCGTTACAGGTGGAAAAACTTAGCAGTGGAATTTATGCAAGGGATCCCGGTCCATGGATGCAAAGAGGCTTTACGATCCTGGAGTCAGGAAACATAAAATTAAAGAGCATCGACGATATCCAAATAGATCAAAAAGTTAAGGCACGTTTGCTTGATGGATTAGTCGAAATGAAGGTCACAGCTAAAGTACATAAAGGCAATAAAAAGGAAGAAAAATGAGTGAAAAACAAGCGAAAGAGTCTCAGACTTATCAAGGAATGATTGACCGTGTTGAAGGGATTATCGAAAACATTTCTTCAGCTGACTGTGATCTTGACACCATGGTAGACAAGGTAGAAGAAGGATACCTTCTTATTAAGAAGCTTAAAGATCGCTTAAATACAACAAGAGAAAAAATAGAAAAACTGCAACTTGATTATGAACAGACTGAAGGTAAGCTAGACGGTTAGGTAACTCCAAATAAATGTCCTACCCATTGATGGTTAATTTTAGTACAGTTCTGGCCTGTGATTGCGCACTC